>QZKU01000058.1 GCA_003598085.1 Candidatus Abyssobacteria bacterium SURF_5 | reverse complement strand
AATACCCTCTGCGACATTGCTCTATTCCTCTTTCACCATAAAAACCCTGTCTTTGTGCCCTTTCACTCACTTCCGAATGTCGGGTTGCGGAATCGCTGGGCTGTTCTCTTCCAGATTTGATGAGAACATAGAAATATGCTACACTAGCAATCAGTTCTATTCATAATCAAACAGGAATGAAAGTGCTTGGAGGCTGCGGATGACGAGAGCTAAATCGTCGAACATGCTCTACGTTGCGATAGCGGGCGCATTTGGAAGCGGATGCACCACCAGCGCCGAATATCTCAAGAAGGAATATAGATTCAAGCATATTTCACTGTCCAGTATCCTCAGAGATTTTTACAACCTCCCGAAGGGTCTTTCTAGAAGCGAAATGCAAAATTACGGAGATAAAATCAGAAAGACGAAGGGCAGCCAAATTTTGATGCAGCTTGCTCTTGACAAGTTTCTCGGATCTGGTCGAGTTCGCAAAGCAGTGAGGCGGGTTGTCATAGAGACAGTCCGAAATCCAGAGGAAGTAAGATTTCTTCGGAACCTTATCCCCCATTGCTATGTTTTGGCTCTTTACGCGTCTGAAGAAGACAGGATGAGGTGGACAAATGTCAAAAATCAGCAGGAACGGGACGAGTTCCTGGACGCCGACATGAGAGATAGCGGAGATTTACAACCTGAGTACGGTCAGCAAGTAACTGATTGTGTGAATATGGCAGACTATTTCATTAACAATGACAAAGACAAGGGTAAAGCGAAACCTCACAAGCTTTACGATGACTTGGGAGATTTCTTCAAGATTGTATCAGGAGAAGCTAGTGATAAAGTGGAGAAGGCCGTTCTCATGTCGCATGCTTTTATGCAGAGGCTTCTTTCAAAGTGCCAAGGAAGGAGAGTTGGCGCGGTCATAGCAGATGGATTGAATGTGATCTCGACGGGATGGAATGGAGTGCCCGAAGGAATATCAGATTGTAAAGTTTGCAGGCGGAAAGAATTGCTGAAGTGCGAGGGATGCAGGGACAAGGAAATCCAGATCACGTTAGCAGAATGCAGTTGCGGATATGATAATAGAAGAAAGAGAAGCCTTCTTGAAAAGCACTTGGACTTGTGTTATGCTGTGCACGCTGAGGAACGAGCAATATTGAGGGCAATAAGAAAGGGAATATCTTTAAAGGGGACGACCCTCTATTGTACGACCTTCCCTTGTCTGATGTGCGCAAAAATGATTCTTGAGGTAGGGATAAAGAAGGTTGTTTACGTGGAACCGTATCCTCATAGCGAATCAGAAAGAATTTTTGAGCTGGCGAAAGCCAAAGCCAAGGATCAGGATTTTGACTTCGAGAGATATACTGGTCTCACTGCACGACATTTATATGGTCTGCACGCGAGGGGTGATTGAAGATGGCGGCGCAAAAGGACAATCGGAGCGGTGAAAGAAGAATTTGCACTGGAAGTGAAAGAATTGTTGGGCCGAAGGGGCCAAGTCTGAAAATGCAGCAGTTCTTCGCCACAGCATCTTACCGCGCAAACACGAGCGCAATTGCAAGGCCTGCGAACAACAGCAAATCAAAGAAGTAGGATGCGCTCCCAAAAGAGCTTGCGTTGAATATGTGCATTTCTCTTAGGGAAAGCGTACTTCTTTTCTCCACCCCCAAAAATCCACCTTCCGTTATCGACTCTTCAGTTTCCGTGCTCCTGTTCAAGCGGCGGCGTGTCCGCCATGAAATCCAGGATATGCCGCGCGATCTCCTCGCCCTTTTCTTCCTGAAGGAAATGGCCGGCGTCGCGGATGGTGATTTCCGGCCGCTGTTTGGCCGATGGAATCAGAGCGCGGAAGAAGAGGTCGCCGCCGCGCGTGATCGGGTCGCCATCGGAGAACATCACAAGCGCCGGCTTCATCCATTTTGAAAAGACCTCGCGCGCGCGCCGCATCTCGGCCGCGCCCGGATCATCCTTTCTGATGGGAACCAGCAGCGGCCATGCCTGCGCGCCCGCCTTGTATTTCGGCTCGGGGAACGGCGCTTCATATCCGCGGATGATGTCGGGCGTGAGCCGGTCGGGGTCGGCCATCGCCATTTGCATGAGCTGACCGATCGGCAGGTCGGGCGTCCGCTCGACGTAATTGCGCCAATTCATGAAAGCTTCGGAAATCTCGCCCTCCCCGGTCGGCAGGCCGGTATTCATGATGACCAGGCGGGCGAATCGGTCAGGCAATTCGCTGGCCGCGCGGAGGCCGATGAGGCCGCCCCAGTCCTGGCAGACGAGGGTGATGTCCTGCAGGTCGAGCGTTTCGAGGAATTCGACCAGAAAATCGCGATGCATCTGGAACGAGTACTTGCTCTTTTCGGTGTACTTGTCGGATTTGCCGAACCCGATGAAATCGGGCGCGATCACGCGGCGTTGTTTCCGCAGGACCTTGATCATTTTGCGATAGAGGAACGACCACGTCGGCTCGCCGTGCAGGCAGAGGACAACTTCGCCGGCGCCCTCGTCAACGTAGTGCATCCGGCATCCCAGCACGTCGGCATAATGCGACTCGAAATCGTAGTCCGGCAAATTCTTGAACCGCTCCTCGGGCGTGCGAATGATAGGCATTTGGGGGTCTCCTTGTTCGCCAGCGGAAATAATATATTCAAGGCCTCACGGTATTGTTGTTCGACAAGCAAATATATCGGATTAACAGGATTTGTTCAAGCTTTTTCTTCACATCATTTTCAAAATGATTTTCCGTCGTATATAATCGATCACGTGCGATAGAGGATTGACAACGGGAGGTGACCGATGAAAGCGCTCGTAACCGGCGGCGCCGGATTTATGGGAAAACATCTCGTGCGGAAGTTGATCGAGCAGGGCGACAGCGTCAGGTGCCTGGTGCGCAGGACCAGCAGGAAGGCTCCGCTCGCGGAAATGGGCGCCGCACTCGCGGACGGCGACATTACTCATTATGAGTCCGTGCTTGAGGCGGCAAAAGGGATCGATATCGTGTATCACGCCGCCGCGCTGGTCGGCATGGGGCGGTCGCGCACGGAATTCTATCTTGCGAACGTCGAGGGCACGCGAAATGTGCTCAAGGCATGCGAGACTGCCGGCATCGGTCGCCTGGTGTACGTGAGCACGCAGTCGGTTACCTTCGATTTCACCGACAAATACAATGCCGACGAGACAACGCCGTATCCGCCGCGCTACAAGGACCATTATTCCGAGACGAAGGCTCTGGCCGAGCGCGAGGTGCTCGAGGCGGCAAAGAGCGGGCGGGTGAGCGCCGTAGCCGTTCGGCCCACGTGGGTGTGGGGCCCGGGCGACACGACGATCATGCCGATCATGGCGAAGCTCGCGCACCGGCGGCAGCTATTCCTCATTGGCGGCGGCCGTGCGGAGACATCGACCAGCTACGTCGAGAACGTGTGCGACTGCCTCATCCTCGCAGGCCGCAATATGAAGATATCCGGCGAAGCTTTTTTCGTGACCGACGACGAGCGGATCACCGCGCGCGAGTTCATTACGAAAATGGCCGACGCCGCCGGCTTCCCCCACCCCAAAATTTCGATCCCCTACTCGGTCGCATACGCTTCGGCGGCTGTGGCGGAAAAGCTGCATTCGCTAACCAGTTCGAAGAGCGAGCCGCTCATGACCCGCTACGGCATCGCCCTCACCGGCCGCAATCTCACCTTCAGTTGCGAGAAAGCCAAAAGCATGCTCGGATATCGTCCCGCCGTAACCATCGACGAGGGCATGCGCCGGCTCTCCAATTGGGTCCACCTCTCCGGCGGCGCGCGGAATCCGGGCATCTGACAGCATCCCTGAAAGGGCTGCCACTCCATTTGGCGCATCATCGATAATTCCGCGGGGGCGCTTTTCGCACCGGCCTCAAATGCTTGTGAACGAAACCGATGTTATGTCCCCGCATTTTGGGGAAGATCGGTAAGGGAGGTGATGCGGCGAATGCCGCACTGGCGGGAGATGTCCATTGCGTGGATGACGAAGCCGTAGGGGACATCCTTGTCCGCGCGCAGGACGAGCGAAGCGTCGGGTCTGTTTGAAGCCGATTTGAGCCGGACGCGCAGTTGCTCTTCATCGACCGCGACGTCGTTGAGAAACATGTCGCCCGCCTTGGTGAGCGTCAACACCAGCGGGTCGAGCGTGTTGGGCTCGCCGGTCTTCGCTTTCGGGAGTTCGAGCTTGATGCCCGGGTGTTCGGCGAACGTGGTCGAGACCATGAAGAAAATGAGCAGCAGGAACATGACGTCGATGAGCGAGGTGATATTGATCGCGGGTTTTTTTCGGCGGCGCTCGCGGACCTTGATCATAGAGTCTACCTCGACAGTTCCTCGTGTTCCAGGTGCAGCCGCTCGGCCTGCTCCGCCTGGCTCCCATACAGCTTGTGAATCAGCATATTTGCGAAGCGCTCGATTTCGAGCATGTGGTCATCGACCCGCTTCGAGAAGTAGCTATGGGCTACGAATGAGGGGATGGCGATGAAGAGGCCGACGATCGTGGTGATGAGCGCCTCGGAGATGCCGCCCGACAGGATCGATGCTTCGCCGATGCCGCGCTCGACGATCACGCCGAACACGTGGAAGATGCCGAGCACGGTGCCAAGTAGCCCGAGCAGCGGCGAGATTCCGGTGATGATTTCGAGCATCAGGAGGCCGCGCTCGTGAGAGGTGACCTCGCGGCGGGCGGCCGACTGGACGAGCTCGATGTTATCGGCGCGCGCGAGCCTGCGATTGATCAGGCCTGTCTTGATCACGCGGGCAAACGGCGTATTGATCCGGTCGCACAGCGCGAGCGATGCGACCATCTGATCGTCGCTCTCGAGGTGTTCGACCATCCCGGCGATCTCGGGCGAAATCACTTTTCGCGCGCGGAGACTGTACGCCTTTTCTATGATAATGGCAAGCGCCAGGATCGAGCAGATCAGCAGCGGGATCATGGTGATTCCGCCGGCTTTCATCAAATGGAGCGACGTTTGCACCTCACGCCTCCTTCACTTGTATTTTCATTTGGAGCAAGATTACCTCTTTCCCTCTGAATTCCTAATCATATTGGAAAGTGAACCGTATGTTCAGCGGTTTGTTCATGAATTCCTCAGGCAACCCGACCGCTTGCGAATATGGAATGGGGCCGAACGGCTGCGCATCGTTGATTGAAGAGACGCACACGAGCGGAAAATAGGGGTCGCCCTCGGAGGAGTTGACCGACATATCCGTCACGCGCCCATCCGGCTGAATCTTGAAGTCGATGACGGCTTTCGAGACGACAAGGCCGGTGTACTTCGTCACCAGTCGCGAAATCCACTGCCGTTCTACCGCCTGTTTCATCGCGAGCAGGTACTCGCCGAAGAAATGACGCGATGCGGCATATGAAAGCTCGCCGGTTATCTCCGCATCCGCATTGGTATTGCGCGGGCTGGCGGCTGAGACGACGCGCGAAGACTGAGCTGGCGCAACGGGCATCGAGACATCGGCGGACTTTTTCGCCAACTGGATCACTTCTTTCTTCGCAGTATCGAGGTCAGGCTCCATCTTCGCCTGCTGGAGAGGCTCGGGCTCGATCGATACCCCGATTTTCGCATCTTTTTTTGTCTCCGCCGGCTCCTTTGCCGGTGGCTGTTTTTCCGGCTGTCTGACAGGTTCTGCCGGCTTGGCGGGCGGCGCCGGCTTCTGAGCCTGCCTGGGCGTCTCGGGGGGAGAGATCATCTGCGGCCTCGTATCGCGCGCGTCAGGATTTTTGCCCTCCATATGCGGCGCGTCCGGCAGCTTTTTTTCGCTCTGAAAGAGGTCTTGCGCGCGGGTGTTTTTGTCCGACATCAGCCTGGCGCTTTTTGGCGCCGCGTCGACCTTGGCCGAGTCCGGAGTTTCGACGAGTTCGAATCGCACGATTTCCGGCTTCTTTTTTGCCACAGCAATCTGCGGCGGCGCAAGCAGCTTGCGCGAGATGACATCCTGGTCGAAGGCCGCAAACGCTCCCATATGAAGCAACGCCGACGCCAGAAGCGCAACACGAAAGGAACGAGAACCCGCCACGGAAATGTACCTCCAAGAGCGGAAGGGAATTTGACTTCAGGATTGCCGGCTTTGGAATTCCGGGGACACGTTAAGCAGGCTCCCTCATTTACGAGCGACCTCGCCGGGGCCGCCGGTTACACGAAATCAAGTATCTGCGCAAGCTGTTCTACAGTGTGCGCCGGCCGGTACGGACTGAAGGCATCCACCTTGTTCTGGTTGTACCAGACAGGCTGTATCTCCACGTCGCGGGCGCCGAGCACGTCGCTTCCATACATGTCGCCCACGTGCATCGCCTCGCGAGGGGAAATCTTCATCCGCTCGAGCGCGATCTCAAAGATTTTCGGCGCCGGTTTGCGGACGCCCTCGATTGAGGAATCGACGATCACCTTGAAGAAGTCGGCGATCCCGAGCGCCTCGCATTTCGTGCGACAACTGCCGTCATTGTTCGAGATGACGCCGAGGCGGTATCCTTTGTCCCGGAGCGCGCCGAGCGTTTCGATCGCGCCATCGGCAAGCGCGCGCTCGTACGGCTGGTCGTCGAACTTGCGCAGAATCTGCGGCAGAAGCGTCTTCCAGTCGATCTTGACGCCGAGACACTCCCCGAAATGGTGGAGAAACCGCATCATGTATTGGCCATCCACCGAGAGCGAGCCCGATTGATGATCCACGTACACGAGATAGTCGGCCTTATTGAATGCGTGCACGACCTCGGCAACCTCATGCCGAAACCCGAACTCGGCGAGCAGATCGGCCACCCGATGCAGATATGCGGGCCTGCCCTCGACGAGCGTGTCGCCGAAATCGAAGAAAACGGTCGAAATCTTTTTTTGTTTATCCGTCATAATTACATTACCGTTGCAATCCGCGGTTCGTTCGTCAGTTTATCCTTGTTTTTCTCGACGCGCTCGATGATGCGGTCGAGCGTCTCGAGCATCTGCGGCTTGTCTCCCATGAATTTTCCGAAGACGGGGACGAGGTTGGAGACGTGGTCGCTGTGGAATTCGGAGCCGATGCCGTCGAGGCACTCGATCAGGAGGCGCTCCTCCATCAGCATCTCGAGCACATTCGCCGGCAGGTATTCGCCCTTCTCATACGCCTCGAACATCGGCGTGCCGGGGATCAGCGTCATTGTGCGCACGCGAATGAAATCGGGAACGATCGCGTTCAGGACGCGCGCGCTTTCGCGGGCGTGCGATTCCCATCCTTTCGAGCCGCCGACGCCGAGCATGAGATATTCGGAGAGCTCGATGCCCGCGGCTTTTATCTTGCGGCCGGCCTCGATCATGTGTTCCGGCGTCGCCCCCTTCTTGATGTACTGCAGCAGGTTGGGGTCGCCGGTTTCGAGGCCGAGGTGGAGGCGGTCGAGGCCGGCTTCGGCCAGGCGCTTGAGCTTTTCGGGCGCCATCAGCGCGATTGTTTTCGCGCGGCCGTAGCTGGTGACCCGGTGTATCCTTGTGAATTTCGAGCGCAGATAGCGCAAAATCTCGACGAAATCAACCGTCTTGATGACCGGGCTGTCGGCGTCGCCGATGAACACGTTCATCGCGCGGTCGCCGTAGAATTCGAGGGCTGCGTCGATATCGGCTTTCATTTCCTCGACCGACCGCGTCTCGAATTTCATTCCCTTATACATGCCGCAGTAGGTACAGCGGTTCCATGGGCATCCGCGGGTAACGCGCAGCAGCATGCTGTAGGCCTCGCTCGGCGGCCGGAACGGCGGAAGTTCATACACCATAATCGAAATTCCTCATACTTCCAAAGGTAGTCGAAAAGCCTTTTTTCATCGATTATATTTCAAAATTATAACACGTTGAGCGGCCAAATGAAAAATTCTTGGGGCATGCGATGAAAGAAAGAGGGTCGCGACCCCAACGCAGGCGGAGCAGGAATGACGACGAGGGAAATCCCCCTTAGTCCTCCCTTAGTCCCCCTTTCGTAAAGGGGGAATTTTACCTTCGGCGGGTCAGGATGAATCGACGGGCACGTTCCCGCGAGACGCGGGATGCCCCTACACGGGCATTTATTGGGTTCCAATGATCCGTGTGAATCTGTGTGCGTCCGTGGTTCTGTCTCTCTTTCTTCGTGGTTCGATTTTGTCTTTCCTCCGTGGCCGCGAGGCCCACGTGGTGGATGAATCAGTTCAAGGTCCAAAGTTCAAGGTTCAAGGTCAGAAGAGAGATCCTTCGACTGTGCTCAGGATGACGAACGGAGAGTTCATCGGCGTGTATCGGCGGGTTCAAGAATTCGTCTAATTCGTGCGAATTCGTGTGGTCGATGATGGGTTCGGGTTTCGGGTTCCAGGTTTCGAGTTTCAAAGTTTAAGGTTGAAGAAGGAACTCTCTCTTTCCTCTGTTTGCTCGTGTGGATGCCATTCAAGCTGATTGCAATTGTTCCATCGAGTCTGCTATTCTCTTAGGCAATCGAGCTCAGGCAAGATGGATGCGGCAACATTACGAAGGAGACCCGATGAGCGAGATTCCGAAGCCGATAACCACCCCTCCGAGCGAAGCCGAGCTTGCCGCCCGCCTCGACAAGGTGCGCGCCCTGATGGCGGAGCAAGGCCTTGATTACTACGTGTCTCACGATCCCGTCAACATTTACTATCTCACCAACTTCGCGAATTACGTGCACGAGCGGCCGTTCATTCTCGTGATCCCGCAGGACGGGACGCCGATGATGTTGTGCCCGCTGCTCGAAAGCACGCATGTTCGGGCGCGCGCCCGTGCGCCGCTGGAATATGCGACGTATTATGAATTCCCGGCTCCAAAGGGACAGATGTGGTTCGATGTCTTTCGGCCTCTCTTCAAGAAGGGAGGTCGTATCGGCGTGGAGCCGACTCTGCCGCTCTTCATCGCCGAGAAGACGCCGTCGGCCGCATTCGCCGTCACCGATATCATCGATGAGGCCCGGCTGATCAAGACCGACTATGAAATCGGCCGAACGGTTCACGCCTGCCAATTGATCAATGAGGGCCACGAGATTCTCCTGAAGATCGCAAGGCCGGGCGCGCTGGAACTGCTGATATTCAGCGAGGTCCAGAAGTTCCTCATGGAGAAGCTGGTGGCGGATATTCCCGACTTCAATTATTACGTTACGAAGGTCGGGGCGGCCGTTTTGCCTCCATCGAAGTCGCACGATCCTCATTTCGTGCCGACGCCGTTTCTCGCGATGGAGGAGGGCGGGCCGCACGTGTCCGGCGTCGGCGGCCAATTCGACGGCTACGGAGTCGAGGTGGAGCGCGCGTTTTTTCTCGGGCGCGCGCCGGAAAAGGCGAAGAGGCCGTTTGAAGTCTCGATGGCAGCCCGCGAGTTGGCGTACGAGCTGGCGAAGCCGGGCGCAAACATGAATGAGATCGACGAGAAGGTGAGGAAAGTCATCGTGGATGCCGGCTATGGCGAGCATATCCTCCATCGCACCGGCCACGGGCTGGGGATCACCGGTCACGAGGCGCCGTATCTCGCGCTGGGATATGATCGCGAGCTCGAGCCGGGGATGCTGATCAGCATCGAGCCGGGCATCTACATCGAGGGGTTGGGCGGCTTCCGGCATTCCGACTCGGTTTTGATCACGGAAACGGGGAACGTGAAGCTGACGCAGGCGCCCGAGCGGCTGGAAGAACTGGTGATCGAAACATAGCGAACAGCGCTTTTTCACGGTTTTGCTCCGGGGACAGGCGCCGTTCTATCACGCGAGGCGCGTGATTTCGCTCCGCTTTGCTCTGGGGACAGACACCATTCTACGTATTCAAAAAGGCATGAATTCCGTAAATGGAGTCAGTCCCCATCGCCTTGGGAAGCCATTTTTGAAACACTACGGTAGCGAATGTTCAACGGATGTGGAGGTGGAAGATGTCATACGGTTTGATGCGCAGGCTTCTCCTTTTGCTATTCGTGTTCTCCTCGGTTTGCTTTCTTTCCTGCGCGACTCCGCAGGTGAAGCGGCCGCAGGACCATTTTGGCGACAAGCGCGTTCCCGAGGCCGTGAAGGCGAATGACGAGGCGCGCGAGGCGATCGAGCAGTATCATTCCGCTTACGGGCCGAAGCAGGAGTACGGGTTGATCGCGGAAATGAATGTGGATATCCCGATGCGCGACGGCACGAGCTTGAAGGCGAACATCTTCAGGCCGGACGCCGAGGGCCGATTTCCGGTGATCATGTCGATGACGGCGTACATGAAGGACCGGCCGTGGCCAGTTCCGGAGGGTCACGAGGGCGAGCCGGGAGAATACCAGGTGTGGGAGCTGCCGAACCCGGAGCGCTGGGTTCCGTGGGGGTATGCGCTCGTTCGCATCGATATGCGCGGTTTCGGGCAATCGACGGGCAAATCCTCCGGCTTGAACGATCAGGAAGCCGAGGATTATTACGACGCCATCGAATGGGCGGCGCGCCAGCCGTGGAGCAACGGCAACATCGGCCTTTCGGGCGTCTCCTACATCGCGATCAATCAATGGTATGTCGCCGCGAAGCAGCCGCCGTCATTGAAGGCGATCATTCCGTGGGAGGGCCTGGCCGATCAGTACCGCGACAGCTTTTACCGCGGCGGCATCTTCTGCTTCCCGTGGGTGATGTTCTACGTCGGCGAGTTTTACCGCGACTACTCCGTTCGCGGCTGGCCGCACGCGCAGAATTACGAGGAGAATGCGCCGCCGGCCATCTGGGAATTCGTGTTCCATCGAACGGATGACGAGTTCTGGGCGAAGCGACGCCCGGATTGGAGCGAGGTGCAGGTCCCGCTTTACAGCGCGGGCAACTGGAACGGCTGGATGGGAGCCGGCCACCTGCGGGGGAACCTCGAGGGATTCAAGCGAGCGGCCTCTGCGAACAAGAAGCTTCGGGTGCACACCGGCGCGCATCAGGACGCGTATTATTCGGAAGAGGGATTCCTGACCCAATTGAGGTTCTTCGATTACTGGCTCAAGGGCATCGATAACGGCATCATGAATGAGCCGCCGGTAAAGCTTGCCGTGCGGACCGGGACGGGCCGTTTCGATTTCGACTGGCGCTATGAAAACGATTGGCCGATCGCGCGCACGGAATATCGAAAGCTGTATCTGAAGGCGGCAAAAGACGACTCGGCGGGCGGCTTTGCCGATACGCTGCCCGAAACCGAAACCAGTGTCACGTATGACGCGCCCGGCGGCTACACAGAAAACGATAATGTGGCTGTGTTTGTTTCCGATCCGTTTCGTGAGGACACCGAGATCACGGGCGAGATCAAGCTCAATCTGTGGGTCTCTTCAAGCATCAACGACATGAACGTGCACGCGGTAATGCTGATCGTGCATCCGACGCTGCATCCGCTGTTGCACAAATGGTATGGAGAGCGGGAGATTGTGACGGTCGGCTGGCTTTCCGCTCAGCACCGCGAACTGGACCCGGAACTCACGACCGCCTCGCGCCCCTATCACCGCCACAAGAATCTGCTGCCGCTCGAGCCGGGCGAGCCGGTGGAGATGCAGGTCGAGGTCTGGCCGACGAGCATGGTGTACCCGAAGGGGTCGCGCCTGGTGCTGACGCTCTCATCGGACAGTCCGATGACAATGCAGGGCTCGCGGGTGGGTCTGTATCGGGCGCGGCATGCGAAAGATACTATTCACACGGGTGGAAAGTACGATTCATATCTGCAGATACCGGTTGTGCCGCCGAAACGATAGCGGCTGAGTCGAGGCAAAAAAACCGGCGCGCCTGGATGGCGCGCCGGCCCAATCGTCAGCATGATGTATGATCGGGTATGAATTAATAGGCGCTTTCCTCGCCTGAAAGGCCTTCCTGATCCATCCGGCCTTCGTGGTCCATGCGGCCCTCTTCCTTCATGCCTTCAAATTCCCGTTCTGTCTCCTCGAAGGGAGCCAATTCACGTTCTGCTTCGGGCTCCATCTCCATTTCCTCGGCGCCATAGTATGCGCTTACTTCGCGCTCCATTTCGGAGGTAAAGCCTTCCTGGTCAAACCTGGGAGCATTCTCGAATCTGTCCTGCGTCACGTTGACCATGAGAGCATCCTGCTCGGGAGCAAGCTGAATGGATTTGAGCGGAACAGCGACTTGTTCTTCGCCCATTCCGAGGAACCCGCCGGAAGAGATGATACCGTACTTCAGCGTTCCATCCTGCCCAATGATGATATCGTCCAGATCTCCGAGCACTTCACCTTCGCTGCTCATCACGCTCTTATCCAGCAAATCACTTCCCTTGTAGAACCCCTGCATCTGCGTTCCGTCCTTCGTTACTTCACCTTCGCCGGCAGCAAAAGCCGGCATCGCTAAGAACGAGAAAGCAAACGCCATTGCCACGAATAAGCTCAATACTTTCATTTTTTTCTCCTCTTTTCACCTTATTTTGGAACCATTTTATTCGTACGCCCAACACTCTCTTCTCTATTAATACTATGTCATTGTCTGGCGCGTCCGGCTCTATATTTTTGCTTTTTTTTGCCAAAATTTGCTTAGAACCAATATCTCGGATAAAGTGAGAAAAGCGAACATGGGAATTGAGCTATTCTGCGGAGGATACTATGGGTTTCGTGAAGACATACGAAGAAATAGCGCAAATGCAAAGGGAAACCGGTGAGTTTTATGAGGCGCAGATGCTGGCCGTCGTCTGGGAGACGAAACCCGAAATTGTCAGGCGACTGCTGCCGCCGCCGCTCGAGCCGGCGGAGAGGCCCCTTGCATTCGGGTTTATCGCGGACTATCCGCGCACGAATTTTGGAGTAACCTATCTCGAAGCCGCTTTATTTTTGCAAGCTAGGTTTAAAGGCGAGACCGGCGCCTATTGCCTCTCGATGCCGGTTACAAACGATATGGCAATGGCCGGCGGCCGGGAGGTGTACGGGTACCCCAAGAAAATTGCGAAGATAGAATTGAATCGCGAGGGCAGCGATGTTGAAGGATGGGTTGAGAGACACGGTGTCCGTTTTCTCGATGTCCGGGCGAAACTGTCGGGCAAGTTCAATATGGAAGGCGCACAGGACGTTTTTTCACAAATCCTCAGCCAAAATGGCGACGGGGTTGTCGTTGCGTTCAATTTCAAGCATTTTCCGGCGCCCGAAGGCGGTGCATTCGACTATTCCCCGCGACTGATTCGCGAGGAGGTCGAGTTTCGACCATATCTGATTGAGGGTGGCGAGGCCGAAATCATCCTGAATCATTCCGAATACGATCCGTGGGACGAGGTGGAAGTGGTGAAAACGCTGGGCGCAATCTACACTCACAGCAATAATATCATGAGACGCGGTGCGGTGGTTGCCGAGGTGGACCCCGTCAGCGATTCCGCAACCCGACATTCGGAAGTGAGTGAAAGGGCACAAAGACAGGGTTTTTATGGTGAAAGAGGAATAGAGCAATGTCGCAGAGGGTAT
>QZKU01000057.1 GCA_003598085.1 Candidatus Abyssobacteria bacterium SURF_5 | reverse complement strand
AGAGAGCCAGAGAAAATGTAGTGCCTAGAGCTTTTTCTGTCTCTGTAAGTTCTTGATACAAAATAGCTTAATTTTTCAAACTGTCGAAAATGAGTCTTACGGTTCATGATGATCACCTCATTCAAGTTTGTCGAGAAGTGTTGCAAAGAGCAAACATTTGAACATGCCGACAGACAGGTTCGTAAA
This sequence comes from Candidatus Abyssobacteria bacterium SURF_5, assembly GCA_003598085.1. Taxonomy (NCBI): domain Bacteria; kingdom Pseudomonadati; phylum Candidatus Hydrogenedentota; class Candidatus Abyssobacteria; species Candidatus Abyssobacteria bacterium SURF_5. The sequence goes on along the minus strand of QZKU01000057.1, from coordinate 36,872 downwards.
TGTCTTGCGCTCATGACGCTCTGGACTTCGTGGGGACACGAAGGAAGGGCATGATGCCGAACCCATTGCTTCTCACTTTCTGATTTGCCAACTGGTGCAGACCCTGGATTCCTGCCTCCGCAGGAATGACGACAGAGGGGGAGTGCGCGCCGGGTCTTCTTAAATTGTGCCGGAAGAGAGGCCGAATGAATTCGGCCCTACCGCTAAAACAAAGTTTTGCGCTATCTTCTATGAGACGTGAGCACGAATCTCTAACTCTGGTAAGGGAAATATATGCGCATGTATTATAATGAGGTTCAGCCGATTGCTTTCACGATCTGTTATCAATAGGATTTCCGACATCAGGAGCGACAGCATGACGAAACTGGTATACAAGGACCCGTTGAAGAGCGCCGACGAAAGGGCGCGCGATCTTCTTGCAAGAATGAACATCGATGAGAAGATTTCTCAATTGACCTCGGTCTGGCTTCAGCTCGACGCCGCAAGCGGCGAGTTTTCGCCGAACCAGTCGATGCTGTCTGTCGATTACGATCCGCAGGAGCAGATGCGGCACGGCATCGGGCAGATCACCCGCCCGCTGGGCACGCAGCCCATCGATCCAAAAGAGGGCGCAAAACTGGTGAACAGCCTCCAGAAGAAATTGATTGAGAACACCAGGCTTGGCATACCCGCGATCTGTCACGAAGAATGCCTCTCCGGACTCATGGCGCAAGGGGCGACCTCGTTCCCATCGCCCCTCAACTATGGCGCTACGTGGGACCTGCGCCTGCTCGAGCGGGTCGGAGATGTGATTCGGCGCCAAATGCGGGCGGTCGGCACTCACCAGGGTCTCGCGCCCGTATGCGACGTCGCGCGCGACGCGCGCTGGGGCCGCATCGAGGAGACGATCGGTGAGGATCCGTATCTTGTCGGCGTCATGGTCACTCATTATGTGATGGGCCTTCAAGGAAACGACATGAGAAACGGAGTAGCGGCGACATTGAAGCATTTCGCCGGCTACTCATTCAGCGAGGGCGGCCGCAACTTCGCGCCTGCGCACGTCGGCCGTCGCGAGTTCAGCGATGTTTTCCTTGCGCCGTTCGAGATGGCGGTCAAGGAGGGTGGCGCACTTTCGGTGATGAACGCGTATCAGGATTTTGACGGCGAAGCCCCGGCGGCATCTCGCTGGCTGCTGACCGAGGTTTTGCGCGAGAAGTGGGGATTTGACGGCGTCGTTGTGGCCGATTACGGCGCCATCAGCTTCCTCCATTTACTGCATCGGGTCGCCGAGAACGGTACGCAGGCGGCGGCGAAGGCGCTTTGGGCCGGTTTGGACGTCGAGCTTCCACAGCCCGCCGAATATCCGAAAGGGCTCAGAGATGCCCTTGCGCAGGGGCTGATAACAGAAGCGGATATCGACCTCGCGGTTTCGCGTGTTCTGAGATTGAAATTCCGGCTCGGCCTGTTCGAGCGGCCATACGTGGACCCGGATGCCGTTGAACTGAATACTGCCGAAGATGCGGCAGTGGCCAAAGAGGTGGCTGAGAAGTCGCTCATTCTCTTATCTAATAACGGAGTTCTGCCGTTATCGAAAACGGTGAAAAAACTGGCGGTGGTCGGGCCGAACGCGCACAATCGAATGGCGCTGTTCGGCAACTACAGCTTTGAAAATCATGTGGTCTCGACTCATTTCCCGGACGCGGCGGAAAAAGTGGTTTCCGCGCCGACGGTGCTCGAGGCCCTGCGCGAGCGACTGCCAAAAAGCGACATTTCGTATGCGCGCGGATGCGAGATCATGAGCGACGACCTTTCGGGAATCGATGAGGCGATGGCATTGGCAAGTGGCGCCGATGCAGTCATTGCCGTTGTCGGCGACAAAGCGGGTCATTTCCAGATGGGAACGGTGGGCGAGGGGACCGATGCGACCGATCTTTCCTTGCCGGGCGGACAGGCGAAGCTGCTGGATGCGCTTTTGTCAACAGGTATTCCCGTTGTCGTCGTTCTTCTCAATGGCCGGCCATTTGCTCTTTCGTCTATCGCCGAAAAAGCCGCAGCCATCATCGAGGCATGGTTCCCCGGCCAGGCCGGCGCACTCGCTATTGCGGATGCGCTCATCGGCGATTTGAATCCGGGCGGCAAGACCACGCTCACCTTCAGCCGGGGCGCCGGCACCCAGCCGACGTATTACAACCACAAATTTCTCGCGCACGGTATTCCGCGCGTGCCGGGCCTCGATCCCGTGTTCCCGTTCGGCCACGGCCTCAGCTACACAACGTTCGGATATTCGGATTTTTCTCTGTCGAGCGATGAGATTCCGGTCGATGGGGTCGTCGAGGTTTCCTGCAGGATCACGAATACCGGAGACCGCAGCGGCGATGAGGTAGTCCAGCTCTACGTGCAAGACCTGGCGGCAAGCGTCAGCCGTCCGGTCAAGGAACTTAAAGGATTCGCGCGCGTGTCGCTCGGACCTGCGGAATCCAAGATAATTACCTTCAAATTGCCGGCCGACCTGTTTTCCTTCATCGGAATCGACTACAAACGAGTGGTCGAACCCGGCCAAATGCGCATCATGCTCGGCTCATCGAGCGAAGACATCAGGCTTGAAGGTGATCTGACACTTGTTGGCTCGGTCCGCGAAATCTGCGAAAGGCGTGCGCTCATGAGCGAAATATCTGTCGGGGCAGCTTGAATTGACGGGTTGAATGAGACGAGATTGCAGCGACTTTCCATGGATGGAGTAAAACAGCCTTTTTCCCAGTCATAAGGTCAGAATTTTCAACAAGTTCATTTGACTTTTAGGAAGGTTGAATGCTAAAATTTTGACACGTTGGATTTTCTGTCTTTTTTCGGTTCTCACGAAGATTTGGTGAAAAAAACGTTGCCGAAACCAATCATTGCGTCCTCCTGTATTCCCCTCTGCAAGCCCTATATAACAGCAGAAGAAGAGAAGGCAGTCGCCGAAGTGCTTCGTTCGGGATGGCTGATGCAAGGGCCGAAAGTGGAAGAGTTCGAGCGACTTGTGGCAGAATATGCGGGCGTAAAACACGCGGTGTCCGTCAACTCCGGCACATCTGCTCTTACAATCGCGTACGCCGCTGCCGGTCTTCCCGCCGGCCGGGGCGCGATCATGCCATCGCATTCCTTTGTGGCTACCGCTAATACCGCAGTCCACAACGGCCTCACTCCCATCTTCGTCGACATCAAGAGAAATCAGTATAATATTGATCCTTCCAAAATTGAACCCGCAATAAGTAAAAACGCATGCGCGCTGGTTGTCGTTCATCAAATCGGGATACCGGCCGATATGACGCCGATCATGAAGGTCGCGAAAAAGCATAAGCTTGTCGTTCTCGAGGATGCCGCGTGCTCGATCGGAGCGACGTACGGCGGACGCCAGACCGGCGGCTTTGGCGAAATCGCCTGCCTCAGCTTTCACCCACGAAAGGTGATAACCACGGGCGAGGGCGGCATGCTGTTAACCAACTCGGACCAGGCGGCCCAGCTTGCCCGCAGCCTCAGAAACCATGGGTTGACGCAGGACGACTCATCCACTCCGATTCGCTGTAAATCAGCCGGTTACAACTACCGCATGACCGATGTTCAGGCCGCTATCGGCATTGTCCAATTCAAGAAACTGGATGAAATCATCAGGCTCAGGACTCGGCTGGCGGCGCGCTACCAGGAAGAAATTTCCCGGTTGCCGGCGCTGCGGTTGCCTGAGTGGCCGAAAGGGGCCGTCCCTAACTTTCAGAGTTTTGTGGTCGAGGCGTTGGATGAGAAAATCAGTCGCGACCTGCTTTTGCGGCATATGAATGAGCGGGGCATCGAAAGCAAGCCAGGGATTCAGCCGATCCATAATGAGCCGGCGTATGCCGGAAGCGTCCGGGATGCCGATCTGCCTGAGACCATGCGGGCGGCCGGGCGGTCTTTCTTTTTGCCGCTGTATCCGGGTATGACTGACGACGATCAGACTTTGGTGTTGCAGGTGTTGAAAGAGGCGACGGAGATAAACGGGAGGGCAAGATGAGGGCGCTGATAACGGGGATAACGGGACAGGACGGCTCTTACCTTGCCGATTTTCTGTTGGAAAAGGGGTACGAAGTCTATGGCATGGTGCGGCGCTCGAGCACGGAGAATTTCGAGCGCATCCACCACATCCGGGACAAGATAAACCTGGTGCAAGCGGACCTGATGGACCAGGTGTCGATGATCAAAATCATCGGTGAGATCCGTCCGGCCGAAGTATATAATCTGGCGGCCATGTCATTCGTGCCAACCTCCTGGGACCAGCCGGTTTTGACCGGCGAAACGACCGCGCTCGGTGTCACGCGCATGCTCGAGGCGATCAAGGTGGTCGACCGCAAAATCAAGTTTTACCAGGCCTCGAGCAGCGAGATGTTTGGCAAGGTCGTCGAAACTCCGCAAACCGAAACAACACCGTTTTATCCTCGAAGCCCTTACGGAGTTGCCAAAGTGTACGGCCACTGGATCACGGTGAACTACCGCGAGAGCTATAATCTTTTCGCGTGTTCCGGCATTCTGTTCAATCACGAATCGCCGCGGCGCGGGCTCGAGTTCGTCACGCGCAAGGTGACGCACGGCGCGGCCAGGATCAAGCTCGAACTGGCATCGGAATTGCTCCTCGGCAACCTCGATGCGCGCCGCGATTGGGGATACGCCAAAGACTACGTCGAGGCGATGTGGCTGATGTTGCAGCAGGATCATTCCGACAGCTACGTTGTGAGCTCGGGCGAGACCCATTCTGTGCGCGAGCTGGTCGAGACGGCGTTCGCCCATCTCGATATGGACTGGCAAAAACATGTGAAAATAGACCAGCGTTTCGTGCGCCCGGCCGAGGTCGACCTGCTCCTTGGAGATTCGGCAAAAGCTCACAGGGAGCTTGGATGGCGGCCAAAAACCACGTTTAACGAGCTGGTCAAGCTCATGGTTGACGCTGATATCAAATATTTGAAACGGCAAAACGGCCTGGCATGAAATCCGACAAGAAAAACTATTTTGTACACGAGACGGCAGTCGTCGACGCACCGGCCGACATCGGAGAAGGCACAAAAATCTGGCATTTTTCGCATGTGATGTCGGGCGCCAGGATCGGGAAAGGCTGCGTCATCGGGCAAAATGTCTTTGTGGGCGCGACGGCCGAGATCGGCAACAACGTGAAGATTCAGAATAACGTCTCGATCTACGAGGGCATCATTCTCGAAGACGACGTTTTTTGCGGGCCCTCGTGCGTGTTCACCAATGTGATCAGGCCGCGCTCGCGATATCCGAGAGTCGATCGCACGTTTGACGCCACCATCGTTCGCAAAGGGGTCACGATCGGCGCAAACGCGACCATCGTCTGCGGCGTTTATATCGGAGAATATTCGTTCATTGGGGCCGGCTCGGTCGTCACGAGCGACGTGCCGCCTTACGCGCTCGTCTACGGGAATCCGGCACGGCATCGCGGCTGGGTCTGCGAGTGCGGCGGCAAGCTCGCAGGATTGAACAAGGCGGCGAGGCGCTTCACCTGCGGCGAATGCGGCAGAAAATATCGAAAATCGGCAACAGGAATTGTTCCGAATGGAGGGGAACCCGGGGGCATGACCGTTCTTTGTCCCCCAATGTCTGAATCTTGAGGGAGATTTTTCATGAGACTGCTTGTTACCGGCGGCGCCGGCTTTATCGGGTCGAATTTCGTCCGCTATATGCTCGACAAACACGGCGATTACGAGATCATCAACCTTGACGCCCTCACGTACGCCGGCAATCTGGACAATCTGAGAGATATCGCGAAGCATCCTCGCTATAAGTTTGTGAAGGCGGACATCTCCGATGCAGCCGCCGTGGCCGCGCTCGCGCCCGAGGTCGATGCAATCGTCAATTTCGCCGCCGAAACGCATGTTGACCGCAGCATTCACGACCCCAGCGGGTTCATCCGGACCGATATCCTCGGCATATACGTGCTGCTCGAACAAGCGCGCCGCAACCCGATGCAGAAGATCGTGCTGGTGTCGACCGACGAGGTCTACGGCAGCATCGACGACGGCTCGTTTCACGAGATTGACCGGCTCAACCCGAGCAGTCCGTATTCGGCCAGCAAAGCGGGCGGCGAGCTTCTCGCGCTGGCATACCACAAAACGTTTGGTCTTCCCATTTGCATCACGCGCGGCTCGAACACATACGGGCCGTATCAATATCCCGAGAAAGTGATTCCGCTTTTCGTGACCAACGCGCTCGATGACCTCCCGCTGCCGCTGTATGGAGACGGAATGAACGTGCGCGACTGGTTGTATGTGTTTGATCACTGTCGCGCGATCGATCTGGTGCTCCATGAGGGGGTTCCCGGCGAGATTTATAATGTGGGCGGCGGCAACGAACGCACCAACCTCGAGATCACGCACATGATCCTCGCACTGCTCAAAAAGCCGAAATCGCTTATCAAACCCGTGGCCGACCGGCTCGCCCACGACCGGCGCTATTCGATTACCTGCGAAAAGATATTGGAGCTCGGCTGGCGGCCTCAGCAGCCGTTCGAAGAGGGCATGCGCGAGACGGTCGCATGGTACGCCGAGAACGAGTGGTGGTGGCGCAAACTGAAATCGGGCGAATACCTCGAGTACTACAGGAAACAGTATTCCGGCGGTCTGGGCTCGATGAGAGGATTGACCTGATGCTGAAGATCGGGCTGGTGGGCGCAGGCGACTGGGGCAAGAACCTCATTCGCATTTTTCATCAACTTCGCGATGCCCGGCTGGCATGTTGTTGCGATCTTGATTTGAAGCGGCGGGAGACGGTGACGGGAAGCTACCCCGGTGTCAAAGTTACCGCCCGTTTTGAAGACATCCTCGAGGATGCCTCCGTCGGGGCTGTCGTCATCTGCTCTTCCGCTGTCACGCATTATCCCCTGACGATGGCGGCATTGAAGGCGGGCAAGCATGTCTACGTTGAGAAACCGCTTGCACTGGGTTCGGCGCAGGCGGAGGAAATGAAGGCGCTTGCAGAGCGGATGGGGCTGAAGCTGATGGTCGGGCACTTGCTTTTATATCATCCCGCTGTCAAAATTCTCAAGGAACTGGTCGAGAGCGGCGATCTTGGCCAGGTTTTCTATATCTACTCCCAGCGCGTGAATCTCGGCAAGATCAGGCATGATGAAAACGCGTTGTGGAGCTTCGCGCCTCACGACATCTCCGTCATTCTTCACTTGCTCGGGCAGGAACCGGTTTCGGTGAGCGCCCGCGGAGAATCATACCTCCAGCAGGGAATCGAGGATGTCGTCTTCGTTAACATGAAATTTGCCGATCACAAGATGGCGCAGCTCCAGGTGAGCTGGCTCGACCCGCATAAGGTGCGCAAGATAACCATAGTCGGCAGCAAAAAGATGGTCGTTTTCGACGATGTGGAGAGCACGGAGAAGCTGAAAATTTTTGATAAGGGCGTCAGCGGCGTCAGCTACGAGAGCTACGGCGACTCGATCACGCTGCGCTTCGGGGACATCAGCATCCCTTACATAACGATGACCGAGCCGCTGCGCGTCGAATGCCAGCATTTTGTCGACTGCGTGCTGAAGGACCGCCGCCCATTGACGGACGGCGAAGACGGCGTGCGGGTGGTGCGCGTGCTCGAGGCGGCCCAGCATTCCATGGAGAACGACGGCAAGCCGATTTCCCTCGAAATGTCTCCCCCGGTCGGAGAAAGATAAATGAAAGTTCCAGTCCTCGATTTGCGGCCGCAGATACAGGCCCATCATGATGAGATAATGGAAGCGATTGACGCGGTCATCGAGAGCGGGCATTTTGTGCTCGGGCCGCAGGTGACCGAACTCGAACAGGCGATTTGCCGGTATACCGGCGCCAAACATGCCATCGGGGTCGCCTCCGGCAGCGATGCCCTGCTGGTCGCGCTCATGGCCCTCGGGATCGGCCCGAATGACGCTGTCATAACGACTCCCTACACGTTCTTCGCCACGGTCGGCGCAATCAGCCGGCTCGGCGCGCGGACCGTCTTCATGGATATCAGGCCGGATACGTTTAACATAAATATTGAGCGTGCGGCGGATTATTTGCGAAATCGCTGCGCGAGGGACGACTCGACCGGTCTGCCGCGCGACAGGGAAACTGGAAAAATCGTGCGGGTAATATTGCCGGTGCATCTGTTCGGCCAATGCGCCGACATGGAGGCGCTGATGCCGCTGGCTCGCGAGCATTCATTGGCTGTCGTCGAGGATGCCGCCCAGGCGCTGGGCGCCCGCTGTAATGGCCGCAGCGCCGGCGCCATCGGCGACATCGGCTGCCTGAGCTTCTACCCGACGAAGAATTTGGGCGGCTTCGGCGACGGCGGCATGATAACGGCTTCGGACGACCGCCTTGCCGAGTTGTGCCGGATCATCCGCGCGCACGGCAGCAAACCCAAGTACTATCACGCGATGGTGGGCGTCAACAGCCGGCTCGATACGATCCAGGCGGCGGTGTTGCTCGTTGGGCTTCGCCATCTGGATGAGTGGGCCGATATGCGCCGCGCACAGGCGCAGGCATATTTCCAATCGCTCGGGCAGGCGAACGGCATCAAGCTTCCCGAAGCTTTGCCCGGCCAGCACCACGTCTTTAACCAGTTTGTTATCAGGACTCGCTCGCGCGACAGTCTCCGAAAATATCTGGCCGAGAAGGGAATTTCGACGGAGATCTATTATCCGCTGCCGCTCCACCTGCAGCAATGTTTCAAAGACCTGGGCTATCGGAAAGGCGACTTTCCCGAGGCGGAAAAAGCAGCAAACGAGTCGCTCGCAATACCCATATTCCCCTATTTGACGGACGAGCAGAGGACGGTGGTAGTGGATGCAATCAGGCAATTCCAGCAGCAGGAATAACCGCAAAAAAAAGGCTTCAACGGCGGCCTCGCGCAAACTTGGGGCGCAGATAGAAAGCAAGCAGGCTCTCATCGGCGTGATCGGAATGGGATACGTCGGACTACCACTCGCGCTCGAATTCTGCAGGAGCGGCTTCCGTGTGATGGGATTCGACATAGACCAGACGAAGGTGGATGCCCTCAACGCGGGCAAAAGCTACATCGGCCACATTCCTTCGGCTAACGTAAAATCATTTTCGCGCGCCGGCCTTTTTTCAGCCACATCAGATTTTTCGCGGCTGGCCGAGCCTGATTGCATCAGCATCTGCGTGCCCACCCCGCTCAATCAGCAGAAAGAGCCCGACCTGAAATATGTGGCGGCTACTTCCGAAGCCATCTCTGAGCGGCTGCGGCCGGGCCAACTGGTGGTGCTTGAGAGCACCACGTACCCGGGAACCACTGAAGAGTTGATGCTGCCGATCTTGAGCAGGAGCAAACTCGCTGCCGGGCGCGACTTTTTTCTTGCGTATTCGCCCGAGCGCGAGGACCCGGGCAACCGCATGTTTCCCATAGAGAAAATCCCGAAGGTGGTCGGCGGGATCAGCCCCAAGTGCAGCGAATTGGCCGGAAAACTGTATGCGAAGATATTCGAGAGGGTAGTGCCGGTCTCCTCGACCGGCGCGGCGGAAATGACGAAGCTGCTCGAGAACATCTTTCGCTGTGTGAACATCGCCCTGGTGAACGAGATGAAAATGCTCGCCGAGCGAATGGGGATCGATATCTGGGAAGTGATTGAAGCGGCCTCCTCAAAACCGTTTGGATTCATGCCGTTTTATCCGGGGCCCGGACTGGGAGGGCATTGTATTCCGATTGACCCATTCTACCTTTCCTGGAAGGCGCGCGAGTACGATTTCAACACGAGATTCATCGAACTTGCCGGCGAAGTGAACACGTTTGTGCCGTATCACGTGGTTCAGCGAATCGGAGAGGCGCTCAATCTGAAGGGGAAAAGCATTCGGGGGGCGCGCATTCTGGTGCTGGGAGTGGCCTACAAGCCCGATGTCGACGATATGCGCGAATCGCCGGCGATCAAGATAATAGAACTACTGCTGAAGCAGGGGGCGGACGTCCGCTACAACGATCCGCACATCCCTCGCTTTCCCCGGCTGAGGAAGTACGATCTGGACATGGTCTCGGTGAAGCTGACACCGCGGCTCATGAAGTCGATGGATTGCGTGGCGATTATCACAAACCACTCGAGCTATGATTACAATTATATCGTCAAGCACGCACCCATGGTCATAGATACCCGCAACGCGACCAAAGCAGTGACAAATAGCAAGAGCAAGATCATAAAGGCGTAAAGGAGAAGCGATGAATATCGGTGTGGTCGGCGCCGGATACGTTGGACTGGTGACTGGAACCTGTCTTGCCGAAATGGGCAATGACGTGACCCTCGTGGATATCGACGTGAAAAAAGTCGAGACGCTCAAACGCGGGCGAACCCCCATTTATGAGCCGGGCCTCGAGGAGCTCATAAAGAGAAATCTGCATGAGAACCGGTTAAAGTTCACAGCGGACACTGCCGAGGCTGTCCGTAAATCCGACATCATTTTCATCGCCGTCGGTACGCCGCAATGTCATGACGGCGCGTGCGATCTCTCGCATGTTTTCAGCGTAGCCGAGGCCGTTGCGGACGCAATGGACGGACACAAGATCATCGTTATCAAGAGCACGGTGCCCGTGGGAACCGCCGATCGAGTGCGGCACTTGCTTTCCTCAAAAACCTCTGCGGATTTCGACGTGGTATCGAATCCGGAATTTCTGAAGGAAGGCGCGGCAATAGACGATTTCATGCGGCCCGACCGCGTGGTGATCGGCACGGACCGCCCGGAAGTCGCCCAGATCATGCGCGAGCTGTATCGGCCGTTTGTGCGCACGGGCAGGCCGATCATCGTCATGGATAACCGCAGCGCCGAGCTCACGAAATACGCAGCCAATGCGATGCTGGCTACCCGGATCTCGTTCATAAACGAGATCGCGAATTTCTGCGAGTTGATCGGCGCCAACGTCAACAGCGTCCGTGAAGGGATCGGGTTCGACGAGCGGATCGGATTTACGTTCCTCTTTCCGGGCGTCGGCTACGGCGGCTCGTGTTTCCCGAAGGATGTGAAGGCGCTGGCCTCGACCGCGCGCGAATTCGGGTATCAGATGAAAGTGCTCGAGGCCGTCGACGAGGTGAATACGAAACAAAAATGCATCCTGGTTCCGAAAATCCGCCGCCACTTCGACGACGATCTCAAAGAAAAAATCATTGCCCTCTGGGGGCTTTCCTTCAAGCCGAGGACCGACGACATGCGCGAGGCGCCGTCAATCAGCATTGTCACCGAGCTCCTCACAGACGGCGCCGTCATTCAGGTGCATGACCCGGTCGCGATGAAAGAGGCCAAAAAACTGTTCGGGAACAAAGTTAAGTACTGCGAGCGTCCGTATGACGCGCTCGCGGGGGCGCATGCACTCGTGCTGGTGACCGAATGGACCGAATTCCGCAATCCCGATTTCGAGCGGATGAAACGCCTCATGGCGGGCAACGTCATTTTTGACGGTCGCAACATCTACCAGCCCCAGACGATGCGGGAAAAGGGATTCGTTTACTATGGCATCGGGCAGTAGAACGCACGGGCTCCAGCAATGCGCATAATCGTAACGGGCGCCGCCGGGTTCATCGGCTCCTCCCTTTCCGAAGCGCTGCTCGCCCGCGATCACGACGTTATTGGTATCGACTGCCTCACCGATTACTATTCGCCCGCCGTCAAGCGGGGCAATCTCAATGCCGCTCTGCAAAGCAGCCGGTTCACCTTCTTAGAAGAAAACCTTCTCGACATCGATCTTCCGAAAGTACTCGATGGGTGCGATGTGGTTTTTCATGAGGCGGCGCAGGCGGGAGTTCGCGAGAGCTGGGGGACCACCTTCCAACTCTATTCCGACTATAATGTCCTCGCCACACAGCGCCTGCTCGAGGCCGCGAAAGCGGTTCCAATAAAGAAATTCATCTTTGCGTCCTCTTCTTCGGTATACGGAAACGCTGAGAGAATACCGGTATGCGAAAGCGATCCGCTTCGTCCTCTTTCGCCCTACGGCGTCACCAAACTGGCCGGCGAACACTTGTGCCATCTCTACTTCGTTAACTATGGAGTGCCCGCGCTTTCTCTGCGATATTTCACCGTCTTCGGGCCGAGGCAGCGCCCGGATATGGCCTTTCACAAGTTTATCAGTGCGCTTCTGCGCGACGAGCCGCTCCCGCTATTCGGTACAGGTCAGCAAACACGCGATTTCACGTATATTGATGACGCCGTGAGTGCTAACTTGTGCGCAATCGAGAAAGGCAAACCGGGCGCCGTCTATAATATCGGCGGCGGAGCGAGAATCTCTTTGAATGAGGCCATCGAACTGCTCGAGGAGATTTCGGGGAGAAAGGCGAGAAGAAAACAGGTCGGCTCCCAGAAGGGGGATGTGCTCCATACGTGGGCGGATACATTCCTCGCACGGAAAGAGCTTGGATTTCAGCCGCGATTCAATGTGGTGGAAGGACTCGAGAGGGAGTTCGAGTGGCTGAACAAATCACTGTGAATCGACGTTGTTCTCGAGCACCAGTGACGGCGGCCGCCAGGCACAATACCGTTTGTCGTGCGTCAGCAGAATGATCTGGTGCAGTGACGACAATTTTTCCAGCATCTTTTGCACCGCATCCAGCCGCTTCTCATCGAAGTTGACGAAAGGATCGTCCAGGATAATCGGCAGGCGAATGTTGCCGCACATCTCGTCGATGGCCGACAACCTGAGGGTGAATCCAAGCTGATCCTGGGCGCCCTGGCTCAACTGCTCCGGCACAAGACGCTGCTCCTCCCGCTCCAGGTACAAGGGCTTTAGACCCTCATCAAGGCATACCTGACATTCTTTTCCGGTAATCGTTGTCAGATACTCCGCAGCCTTCTCCTGGATTCTGGCAAGGTGCGAGGATCGAAATTCGGAGATTACCTCCTCGAGAACCTCAACCGCCTGCAAATATGCCGAGCGATGCAGTTTCAGGCGGGCCAACCTGGCCTCGCTCTCCACTATTTCCTCCTCGAGCGCTTCCTCTGACATCGCCTCGCGCGTTTCGAGTGCGGCAAGCTGATATCGAGCATCGTCGCGCTCGCGCATCAGATCCTGAAGCGAGACCTCGGCCTTTTTTCTTTCGGTCCTCGCTTTGTCCAAAAATGAGCCGATCCCGGCATCCCGCTCGATGTCGGCCAGGCGCGGGTACTCTTCTTGAAGTCTCTTGATCTCGTGGTTCAACGTGATCAAGTCGTTGCTTAGCCTGTCATATTCGGCCTCGACATCTTCATTCGGTGGATGCTGCTTGAGAGCCTCCTCCCTCTTTTCTCTTTCGGAAACCAGCCGTCTCAGCGAGCGTAGCCGGTCAAGGATTTCACCGATATCACCTGTCGGTAGAGCGGGGTAAAGTTTTCTTTGCTCTTCCTGCTGCTGCATCAGGCGGCGAAGCTGGTCGTCGATCTCATTGAGCTTCACCTGATGCGCCGACCGCTTCAGGTACAGAGTGACGGCGGCAAACAGAAACGGAACAGTTGCCGCTGCGAGGCCGAAGACGACAGCGACGACGGCGGCGCGCCCTTCAAAAAACAGGATACCGAATGCGGCAAGCAGGCACCCGGCCGCGACGGTCGCCGGCGCAAATCGCGCAGGTCTAAAAGCCGGTCGAATCTGAATGCACTGCCGCCGCCGTTGCTGCAGCTCGACGATGCTGCGGTCAAGCAGGGAGAGATCGAACAAATCCTTTTCAGCGGTCTCCGGCAGGTCCAGGTATTCAGCATAGCCTGCACGTATTTCGGAATCGAGTTTCTCTTTTTGGCCCTGCAGCCGCTCGATTTCATCTTTCGTTTTTCGGCAGCGCCTGAGGTTTTCTTCCGTATGCGTCTTCCGCTCGAGCGCCGCCCGGAACGCCTCGAGGTTCTTTTCCCACGTGGTCTTCTCGGTGATCGTTTGCTCGACCTGCTTCAGCTTTTGCTCGAGGGAGTACAGGCGTCCGCGCAATTCTCGGAGCGAGGTCGATGCCGAGTGAGATTCCTCCAGGAGGATCCTCTTGCTGCGAATTTCCTGGTCCAGTAACTCGATCTGCCGGGGCTTCCGAGATGCCGATCTTCCCCAGGGAACGGAAATCGTGAGGTCTTCACACGATTCCCTGAGGTTCTTCAGGACCACCGCATAGTCGGCTGAGGAACTGCCGCTGACGATGCGTCTGACCACCGTGTCCATTTTCGCCGGCAGCTTTCCCTGCTCGACGAATATCGAACTGTAAAAAAGGTCGCGGCTTTCGATGCCGAAGACCATGTTCAGTATTCTGTTGTAGCGTTCCTTCTCGTCGCTTCTTCCCGCCTGCCGCGCGACGCCGTCGAAGAGAACGTTCCCGTTATTCTCAAGCAACTCGACCTTGGTGCGGTTTGTGCCGAAGTCTCTGGAGAATCGATAGCATTTTCCCTGTGATACGACCTCAAGGCTTCCCGAGCGGGGGCCGACTCCCAAAACCGGCGCAAAAAGCGCCTTTTCGCTCTCGGTTCCGAACCCGAACAAGATGGCGCCGATCGCCGAGACGATAGTCGATTTGCCGCTCTCGTTGTCGCCGACCACAAGCGCGATTCCGTCCGGGAAATCGCATTCGAAACGTCCGCCAAACAGGCCGAACCCATCAATCGAGAGCGCGCTGATTCTCATAATGCACCTGCTGGAATTGTTGGAGCGTCAATCGCAAAGCGAGTTCGAGCGCCGGCTTTTCTTCAACGTTCGCAATCTCTATCTTTTTCAGCATTTTCCTCGCAAAGATGCCCCGCACCGTCCGGTCATGCGCGATCGACCGCATCACGGCGCTGTCGTAGATGCTGGTGTTATCGGTGATCTGCAGGTGGAAAAATCCGCCCGCCAGGCGGGCTTCGAGCTCCTTCGGGGACGGAAGAAAATCAATTGATCCCGTGAGCGATACGCTCGCAATGCTCTCACCGTCGAAGAAGCGGGCAATTGCACGCTCCAACGACTCGCCGCAGTCGAGGCCGGACTGGGAAAGGTCGATCTCGATCTCCTTCAACGCCCTCCGGTTATGTTTCAGCTTCTCGACCGAAACCCCGTTTTCGTCGAGAGCGACGATGACCAAAAAACGGTCTCCGCTCTCGCCGAAGGTGAGCCCTTCGAGCGTGCCGGGGTAGAGGGCGGTCGTTTTGCCGCGTTTGAATTGCTTGAAGTTATGGTGGTGGCCGAGCGCGACGTAATCGAAGGACGAGTTCCCGATATCCGCAGGGGTAACGGAAAAATCGCGCGGGCTCGATTCCCATCGGTCGTTCTCGGCAACCGTTCCATGGACGAGGGCGACGTGCATGCCGTCGGCCGGTGTACGGCAAAAAAGAGATGAGGGAGAAACCGGCGAATCGCTTCCGGAAAATCCGTAGAAATATATCGTGTGGCCGTTGATTTGTTTTTGAACCGGTTTTCCAGTCTCCATGAGGACATCGACCCCCGGAAACCGCTCCCGATGATAGATGCAGCGGGCGTATCGATGGCTGTCATGCGTTCCCGGTATCAAGAGGACCGGGATATTCTCGCGGCTCAGTTTCGCGAACGCGTTCTTTACGCGCGCCACCAGGTCGAGCGGTGGATTGAAGCGGTCGAACAGGTCGCCGGAAATGAGGATGGCGTCGACTTTTTTCGCGGCGGCGGCGGAAAGCGCGCGAACGAGCGCCGATTCCAGTTCGCGCGCTCTTTCTTCGGCTTTATCGCCCAGATATGACAGCGGTGCGCCCAGGTGGAGGTCTGCGAGGTGCATCAGGCGAATGCTCATGAGAGGCCTCGACAGGTTTCAGAGTGGTATTTCGCGGTGGAGTGGTGTGTTTGACCGGCAAGAATGCATGAGGAAAATGAAAAACAGTTCAATTGCTGCGCCATCTCTTGCCGTTATAGCCCTCCGCCTGGCTGTAAGGAATGGCGGGGGACTTTCACATCTGCGCTTGCCGGTTTGGCGCGCCATGAGGGATTTGAACCCCCGACACCAGGCTCCGGAGGCCTGTGCTCTATCCAGCTGAGCTAATGGCGCAATCTGTCCTTATTTTACAGCAGACTCCGCCGCCTGTCAATGCGCTGAGGATGCGAAAAATGCAGGTAGTTCGGATCGGAGCGCTGATACCTGCCGTCTACCAAACTGCACGGATTTTGGCGCCTCCGTTCTTCGTTGAATTTTGGGCATGCTTCAACTATAATACCCGCAATGCCGCTGCTTCCGCGGCAAATGCGGCATCGGGACCCTCCACAGGAGCATTTCAATGACGCAGACCTACAAACCCCTTGGGGACGTCCTCGTCCAGAAAAATATTCTCTCAGAGCAGGAACTCGAAGAAGTGCTCCAGAAGGCAAGAGGGCGCAACCTTTCGCTTGAGGAGACACTGTTCAGACTCGGATACGTTTCACGCGACAACCTCGGCGCGATTTATGCCGAAATGTACGGCGGCGCCTTTCTTCCGGCGGTTCCGCGGCAGATACCGGAAGCCGTCATAAGCGCGCTTCCGTCCGAGGCGGCGCTGGAACTGCAAGTGCTGCCGTATCAACTCGCCGAAGAAACCCTCGATGTTCTCACGGCCGCTCCCTTCGAACGCCACACCTATGAGGAACTGCTCGCCCGCCTCGAAGAGATGACGGGCAGGAAGGTGCATATCGATTTCTGCGGCGATGCCAATCTAAAGGAAATGCTGCTGAAATATTACACCTCGTCCCCCACGCCCGGTTTCGGGCGCGGCAGCTTTTCTTCGATCATCAAATCGCTGAAATCGGAGATGTCGGAAACGGGGCTCCGGACGGAATTCGAGGAATTATACGATATCGGGCAGACCGCTCTCATCGGGGCTCGTTCGCACCCGTTCCATCGCGCGGTCGCTGTCCCGGTTGAGGAAGCCAAGAAGAAACTGGGCGACGCCCGCAAGTTCATGGATTCCGGTTTCGACGAAGAAGCCGTTCAGATGGCGTCACAGGCGGTCCAGCTTCTGAAACAGGCGACAGAGAAGGCCGACAGCGTCGAAAAAGAGTGGGATAAACTGGTGCAACAGGTGAAGTCGTTGCGGGCAAAGGTAAATGCGCTCGAGGAAGAAGGCGCCCCCGAATACGCTCCGCTCGAATTCGGCGAGCTTCGTGAAATCCGGGAGGAATTGATCCCCTGCCTCAACGACCGCAACGTGGACCGTCTCCGATACCTTCTCGATCAGGGCGCCATCATCACCGAGCGCGTCAGTCTGCTCTCGCCCCAGCGCAGCAAAGGCCGGGAGGAAGTGATGGCTTCGCTCGCGCAGGTGCGGCAGGTAATCATGCGCGCGCGCAAGGCCGGCGCGAAAGAACATGCGCCCGAGGCGCTCAAGGAGGCTTACAATTTTCTTGACCGGGCCGAAACCAGCGCCCGCCGCACTCGATGGGATGAAGTACGCGATTTCCTCTCGTCAGCCGAAAGCAAGGCGATCGAAGCCGAAGCAAGTGCGCTTCGGGTGACCGAAGAGGCAAAGCAGTTGACGATCAGGCTGCGCGAATCCATCCGCGCGGCCTCAGCCGTCCTCGACGAGGCCATGACGCGCTCTTTCGCACAGGAGGCAATGGGGGAGCTGCTTCAGGCCAAGGATGCGATTGCCGAGGCCAAAACCTGTTTTGAAGATGGCCGGCAGGAAAAGGGCATTTCACTGGCCGAGGAAACCGCGCGTTTGCTTCGAGAGGAAATCATTCCGGCAATCGCCGAATCCGAGCGCCGATGGAACGACCTTTTTCTTCGGGCGGACGAGTCTTCCGCAAAGATACGCGCACTCAATCTCCCACTGATGCTGAAGGTGAATCCTGGCAAGGTTGAGCCGCTGCTCCATGCCGAGCGCAACATGATCGCCTCGCTGTGCAGCCGCGACCGCGATGCCCTTTCGGCCGCGATCTCTGAATGTGAGCGCCTGATCGCGGACGTTGAAAAATCATATGTCGAGGCGACCGACCAACTGAAAGATATCGAGGCGATCGTTTCCACTGCGGCCAGTCTGCTCACTTCGGCCGCGGCCTCGGGGATTGACGCCGATGTCGCTCCGGCTTTCGTGCAGGCCGGCATGCTCATCGAACACGCCAGGAAATATTTGCTCGAAGGCAATGCACAGGAAGCCGAAAAATGCGCTGACGAGGCCATCGAGCGCCTTCGCATGAATGTCATTGAGCCGCAGAGCCGCGTGCGCGAAGAATGGTCGAATCTTGTGCTGGAAGCGGCTGCGCTTCTCGAAAAGGCTGCAGCGCTCGTTTCTCTGGAAACCTGCTATCGCTGCCCCGATCGCGTCGAGGCGCTTTATTCGAAACTGACTGAACTCATTTCCGGCCTTGCCTCGCGTGAACCGGAGAGCTTGCAGGTGCGGGAGGATTCGCTCCGGGAATTGCTGGATGACATACAAGCCAGCGTCTCCTTGGAACAGGAAGAATTGCATCGTGAGATCACGGCAGAGCTGAGTGAGATCGAGCAGGCGGTCAAGCGGGCCGTGGAAAAATGCTCCGGCTACTATGCGCCGGACGCGCTCGAAAGCGTGTATCTCGACATCAAGCGCTTATGGGGCGAGCTTTCCGGCGGGCCCGACGCGCTGCGCGCCGGGGCGGAGATCGAACTGCGGAAAGATCTCGCTGTCGCCCGCGCAAAATTGTGGCAGGTCGAATTCCTGCGCGAGCGGTTCGAGAAGGAGCGCGAAGAAGACCTGCGCCAGCTCCGCCTGAAAATGCAAGCAGCCCGCAGCGAAGTCGAAGCCTGCGCCAAGCTTGATTTCGTTATGGAAGGCTCGCTCCTTCTCGATGAGGCTCGCTCATTTTTGGATCAGGCGGATAATTCCATAATCGAGGGGGATATGGACGGCAGTTTCGATCTGGTCCGGCAAACCATGGCCATAATCGCGCGGCTACGTGAGGAATCCGAGGAGAACAAACAGCGCTGGAAACAACTTACCGCTTCGCTACACGCCGGCGATGCTCTCCATAAGGCTGTCCTTTCCGATCCCGCATCTTCGCAGTTCGCGCCCGATGAATTCCAGAATCTGTCGGAACTTGCAGAAGAAACGACAGAAATCATCGAGCGGAAAAACCTCCGGCTTCTTGCAAACCACATCGAGCTTCTTCATTCAATGGCCTCAGCGGTGCAGGAACGCGTAAAGCAGAAACGCTTCGAACTGCGCGAGCGGGCCCAGCACGAAATTCAAAAAGCGCAGGATCAGATTGCGCTGGCGCAAGTGCTTCATTCCGGCAGAGTTTGCCCGGACGTCCTGACTGCCGCTCGCTCGTTCGACGAGATCGCCTGCACATATTTGAGCGAACATGATTATGATCGCGCCATCGAAGCCGCCGCCGATGCCTTCGTAAAGGCTTCCGATGCCGTTATGCTCGGCAAAGCCGGCATGGAACGTGCCGGAAATCTCGCGGCCGATTACATGAAGATAGCTCAGAATCACCTCCTCCAGGGGAACAATAAGGCTGCCGAGGAAGCACTTCGAAAGGGTCTCTCAATGGCCCTGAGCGCGCGGGTCAAGGACGAGGAAGAGGGCCAATCCGCAAATGACTGAACAGGGTCTCCCCTTCAAAGAACCTGATGGTTAAATTCGATCGGCGCCCTTTGTCATATGGGCAGCCTCCTTTAAATAGTGTCCGCACCGTAGCTGTTTCAATCTGAAAATCAATCAGTCTTTAATTCATGTTAAATTTCCATCCCGCGCCAGGTTCATCCTGAAGGCGTTTCATTGTCGAACGAAATTCATCAAATACCGCCGGCAGGATTCTGCTGCTTCAAATTACAGCATGCCAAAGGGGCAAAGACTTAATCTTTGCCTCCTTTTTTCGTAATCCCGTCCTCGTTTGTAACTAATTGGAAACAATATATTTGTGATTTCCAACAATCCTTTGGCACCCTCATTGCTTTATTAGTTCGATAGTTTGAGTTGCTTTCAGACCTTATCCATTTAACATTAACAGGAGCGGCGCTTGCCGGCTCCTTGAAACCGCATGGATGGGGTTACTTTCTACTTTACAGTTTTGGAAGGGAGGTGTAGTGGCCGCGGGATTCCGGCCGTTCACAGTTCGTGAGCTCCGTCACAGAAGGCGGGAGGATATTCGATCTAGTATGAACTAGTTTGGGAAAGGAGTATCGGTATGAAGGTAAAACCTTTGGCCGACCGGATTCTGGTGCGCAGAATCGAAGAGACCGAGGTCAAGAAGGGCGGGATAATCATTCCTGACACCGCCAAAGAGAAACCCCAAGAGGGTGAAGTCGTGGCTGTCGGACCGGGCGCGACCGGTGAGGACGGCAAGCGTATTCCCATGGAAGTGAAGAAGGGCGACCGCATCCTGATCGGCAAATATGCGGGCACCGAAGTCAAGATCGACGGCAAGGAATACATCATCATGCGCGAAGACGAAGTCCTCGCCATTATCGGATGAGACAGGAAGGGAGGCTCATAATATGCCTGCAAAACAATTGAAGTTCAGCGAAGACGCGCGGCACGCGATTCTTCGAGGCGTTGAGAAGCTGAGCGCGGCCGTGAAGGTGACGCTGGGACCGAAAGGCCGGAATGTGGTCCTCGATAAGAAATGGGGAGCTCCCACCATCACCAAGGACGGCGTAACCGTCGCGAAAGAGGTTGAGCTGGAGGAGCCGTATGAAAACATGGGCGCGCAGATGGTGAAGGAAGTCGCCTCGAAAACGAGCGACGTGGCCGGCGACGGAACCACGACCGCAACCATTCTTGCCGAAGCCATATACCGCGAGGGCCTCAAGAACGTGACTGCCGGCCGCAATCCCATGGACCTGAAGCGCGGCATCGAGAAAGCGGTCGAGGCGGTTGTCGAATCCCTCAAGAAGCAGAGCAAGAGCGTGAAGGACCGCAAGGAGATCTCGCAGGTGGCCACCATCTCGGCTAACAGCGACGCCGCGATCGGCGAGATCATAGCGGACGCGATGGACAAGGTCGGCAAAGACGGCACGATCACGGTCGAAGAGGCGAAGGCGATGGAGACCACGCTCGATGTGGTCGAGGGAATGCAGTTCGATAAGGGCTATCTGTCGCCCTATTTCATCACCGACGCCGAGCGGCAGGAAGCCGTTATGGAAAACGCCTACATCCTGATTCACGAGAAGAAGATCTCGAGCCTGAAGGATCTGCTCCCGCTGCTCGAGAGCACGGCGAAATCAGGGCGTCCGCTCCTCATTATCGCGGAGGACGTGGAGGGCGAAGCCCTCGCGACGCTGGTGGTCAACAAGCTGCGCGGCACGCTGCAGTGCTGCGCCGTGAAGGCTCCCGGCTTTGGCGATCGGCGCAAGGCGATGCTTGAAGACATTGCCATCCTCAGCGGCGGCCGCGCTATCTCTGAGGAGATGGGCGTGAAGCTCGAGAATATAAAATTGGAAGATCTCGGCCGCGCCAAGCGGATAGTGGTCGATAAAGATAACACCACCATTGTCGAGGGCGCCGGCAAGACCGCGGACATAAACGGCCGGGTGAACCAGATTCGCAAGCAGATCGAGGAGACGACCTCGGATTACGACCGCGAGAAATTGCAGGAACGCCTCGCGAAGCTCGCCGGCGGTGTCGCGGTCATCAACGTGGGCGCCGCAACCGAGACCGAGATGAAAGAGAAGAAGGCGCGCGTAGAAGACGCGCTTCATGCTACTCGAGCCGCCGTCGAGGAAGGCACGATCCCGGGCGGCGGAGTGGCGTTGCTGCGCTCGGTTCCGGCGATCGACAAGCTGGAACTCACCGGCGATGAGGCGGTGGGCGCTCAAATCGTGAAACGCGCTCTTGAAGAACCGGCCAGAATACTGGCTGCCAACGCGGGCCTCGAAGGCTCCGTCATCGTTCAGCGACTGAAGAGCGAGAAGGGCTCCATGGGATTCGACGTTGCGGCCGAAGAATTCGTCGATATGTTCAAGGCCGGTATCATCGATCCAACCAAGGTCGCTCGCACCGCGCTTCAGAATGCATCCAGCATCGCCAGCCTTCTGCTGACAACCGAGGCGCTGGTGACTGAAGTACCTGAAAAAGAGGCGCCCGCCCCGGCAATGCCAGGCGGAATGCCCGGCGGCGGCATGTACTAAACCGATCGCCGCTGAAGAAGCAAACGGATCCTGTCTCCGCACGTGCGCGTGCGGAGACAGGAATCCTTGTTTAGAGGAAATGGGAACTTTCGGGGGAACGGCATAATGATCGAAGTGGAACATCTGACCAAGAATTACGGGCAGATATCCGCAATATCCGATGTCTCCTTCACCGTCAACCGCGGCGAGATTCTCGGATTTCTCGGCCCCAACGGCGCCGGTAAAACGACGACCATGCGCATCCTCACGTGTTTCATTCCCGCCACCAGCGGCTCGGCGCGCGTAGCGGGATTTGACGTGTTCACGCAATCGCTCGAAGTGCGCAGGCGGATAGGGTACCTGCCCGAGCGCGTGCCGCTGTATGGGGAAATGGAGGTCGACGCTTATCTCGAATTCGTCGCGCGGATGAAGGGGGTTCCGGCGCGCGACCGGAAACGGGCGATCGAGGAGGTCAAGGATAAGTGCGGCATCCGCGATATTTCCGGCAGGCTTGTCGCAAAACTCTCCCGCGGGTACGCCCAACGCGTGGGAATCGCCCAGGCTCTCCTGAACGAGCCGGAAGTGCTTATTCTGGATGAGCCGACCGTCGGCCTCGATCCGAACCAGATCGTGGAGATCCGCAACCTGATCAAGAGCCTCGCCGGCAAACGGACAATCATCCTGAGCACCCACATCCTTCCGGAGGTCAGCATGATCTGCGACAGCGTCGCCATCATCAACGAGGGCCGCATCGTCGCGAGGGACTCGCTCAGCAGCCTTGAGGCCGATCGGCAGATGAAGCTGCACCTGCTTGTGCGGGGGCCGGACGCGGACGTTTTGCAGGCCTTGGCAGCGATTGAAGGAGTGGAAACGGCCGAGCGAACAGGCAGTGAAGATCAGTGCGTGCGCGTGCGCGTCGCTCTGAAACCGCGCGTGGATGCCCGTGAGATGATCGCCGCCGAGATCGTCCGCAGAGGCTGGGGTCTCGTCGAGCTTCGGCCTGACAGAGCAAGCCTGGAGGATATCTTTCTTCGAGCGACTGCAAAAGAAGCCGAGGTGACATCATGAGAAACGTGCTGACCCTGACCCGGAAAGAGCTGTATTCCTACTTCCAGTCGCCGATCGCTTATGTGGTGATCGCGATATTCCTCCTCATCTCCGGCATCATCTTTTCGCTGCGGTTTTCTATGTTCTATTACGATTCTCTCGAGATCTCGCGTAATCCTTATATGATGCAGCATTACGATTTGAATATCACCGAGTACGTGCTCGAGCCCATGGTCTACACGCTGAGTTTCCTTTCCCTGCTGATGATACCGATGCTCACGATGCGCTCGTTCTCCGAGGAGAAGAAGTCCGGCGCTATCGAACTGCTGTTGACGTATCCGGTGCGCGACATTGAAGTGACCGGCGCGAAGTTCCTCGCATGTTTCCTGGTGTACGCATGCATGATCGCACTGACGGCCCTGTATCCCGCGCTCACCGGAAGATTTGCGCCGGTCGAACCTGCGAGTTTGGCGATGGGATATGCCGGGCTGCTTCTCAGCGGAGCGGCGTTCATCTCGCTGGGCATTTTCATTTCATCACTGACGGAAAACCAGATAATAGCCGTGGCTGGCAGCTACGGTCTGCTCCTGTTTTTCTGGCTGACGGGAGCCGCGGAAAACCTGCTTCCGGCGCCGTATAACGCCGTACTTACCGACCTGTCAATTTTCGACCACATCGAAACGTTCGCCCGCGGCATCTTGAATACGCACGACCTGACGTATTACCTGGTTTTCATCGGATTCTTTATCTTTCTGACGCTCCGCTCGTTGGAGATCTCGAAGTGGAAGGGGAGGGCGTAGAATGAGTCCACGATTGCGATTGTCAACCCGGTACGGAATCAACACGGCCCTGGCGATCCTGATGGCCCTCGGAATCGTTATCCTGATTGAGGCCTTTTCCTATCGGCACAACTGGCGAAAGGATTTCACCGCCAACAAACGCCACAGTCTTTCAGAGCAGACGCTCAACGTTCTCAAGGAATTGAAGGACCCTGTCGCGGTGACGGTGTTTGTGGGAAAAGGCAGCGCTTCGTACGAAGAGGCCCGGGAGCTTTTCGACCTCTACAGCCGCCACGCAAAAGCACTTCAAGTGACCATCATAGACCCGGACCTGACCCCTGACCTTGCACGCGAAGCCGAAATCCGCCGCTACGGGATCCCTGTCGCGTTTTTCGAAACAGGCACCGGACGTGAAACAGTTACAGATCTGGATGAGGAACAGGTCACCAACGCTCTTATCAAGGTTACCCGCGCAGAGAAGAAGAAAGTATGCTTCCTCGAAGGGCACGGGGAGCACCCGCTGGACAGCACGGATGCCGGTGGACTCAGCGTCTCGAAGAAAATGCTTGAAGACAAGAACTATCAGCCCGAAACACTCCTGCTGATGAGAGCCGAGCGCGTGCCGGACGACTGCGCGATTCTGGCGGTGGCCGGCCCGCAGACAGACCTTGCGGAGGCCGAACTGCAAGCCATCGAGCAGTATCTGGCGGCGGGTGGAAGAGTGCTGTTCCTGGTCGATCCGCAAATGGCCCCGTCACTTACTCCTTTCCTCGAAAAGTACGGTATCCTCTTGGGCAATGATATCGTCGTTGACCGCCTCAGCAGGCTGTTCGGCGGCGACTACCTGATGCCGGTGCTGACGACGTATTCTCCGAGCCACCCGATCACTTCGAGCTTTCGTATCGCCTCATTTTTTTCCGTCGCACGCTCGGTCTCGGTTGACGATGCTGCCGCAACCCAGCCGAGTTGGCTCGCGAAAACCGGCGACGGCAGTTGGGCCGAAACGGACATGGCTGCACTCGAAAAGGGAACGGCCTCCTTCGATTCCGGCAAAGACGTGGCGGGACCGATTTCCCTCGCCGCCGCCGCCGAGATCGCCGTCTCCACCGATAGTGAAGGCGAAACAACTGAGGCAAAGCGCGGCGCAGTCGTCGTCTTCGGCGACTCCGATTTCGTCACGAACGCCAAGATTCATCTGTCCGGCGGAGCGGACCTGTTCATGAATACCATGAATTGGCTGGGTCGGGAAGAGGCATTAATAGCGATTCCGCCGAAAGAGAGGAATTTTCAGCCGGTCATGCTGACGGCGACAGACGCGAAACTCCTTTTTGTGCTGCCGGTGATCGTGCTGCCCGGCCTCGTGCTGATCGGCGGAATTCTTGCTTTCGTGAGGAGGAGCAGGCACTCGTGAGTTACAAGCGCACGCTGATCATCTTCCTGTTGTTTGCCGCCGCGGCCGTCTTTTTCTATCTGTATGAGATTCAGGGCGGCCAAAAAAGAAGGGAAGCCGGCGAACAAGCCAAACGAGTGCTTTCTTTCGATCCGGCGGATGCCGCATCGGTGCTCGTCGCGCGTGCGGATGAGACGATCGTAGTCAAAAAAGGAAACGGCGAGTGGGTAATAGCCGAACCGGTGAAGGCGGCCGCGGAGCAACCCAAAATCAAACAGCTCATTACCGCTGCGGCGGAGGTGAAGTTTGAGCGAGACCTGGGAGAGCAGGGTGAACTCAAGCCATTTGGGCTCGACCAGCCGGACCTTTCCATTGAGATCGTTTCGACTGCCGGAAAATCGGAGCGCGTCCTGATCGGGTCGACAACACCCGACGGGAAAAACGTCTATATGAAAAAGGAGGACGCCCCCAATGTTTTCACGGTCGCGGTATCGGCCAAGGATGCGCTGGACCAGGACCTGTACGCCCTGCGCGATAAAAAACTGGTACAGTTCTCCACGCCCGATGTGGAGGAGATAGCATTGCACCGCGATGGGAAATCGGTAACGTTGCGAAAAGAGGACGAAAACCGATGGCGCATGGTCTCTCCTGCGGAAACCGATGCCGATACCGAAAAAATCAACACGCTTCTGGATTCGATACGCTACGCGCGCGTGAAAAAGTTTGTCGAGGAGAACGCCCCCGACCTGCATGCTTACGGGCTGGAACCGGCGGAGGCGCGGGTGGAACTGGGATTAGGTGACAATCGGGAAGTGATTTATTTCGGCGCGAAACCGGCGCCCGACACAAAAGTCGTGTATGCCGTCCGCGGCGAAGATGGCCGCCGCGTCCTCGAGCTCGATGATGCAATCCTGGAAAAGGTAACCGCCTCACCCGACGAATGGCGCGACGAACGATTGGCGAAATTCGACCCTGAATCGGTCCGGAAGCTTGAGATTGAGACAAACAACAGCAAGTTGTCGGTGAAACAAGACGAGAACTCCGGGAAGTGGCTGATGCTGGAGCCGCGCGAGACGCGAGCCGACGCAAGTCGGATCGAATCGTTGTTACGCGGACTGGCGAAAATGAAAGCTGTTCGCTTTGTCAGATCTGACAAAGAAGCTCAAAGCCGCCTGAAACAGCCTCAGCTCCGCTTGCGCCTGTGGGTGCAAGACGAAAACGAGCCGATTCTTGTTTCGTTCACTCAAATGACTGCTGAGGAGGAATATCTGTCCGTTCTGCCTTCGGGAGAATTATGCGTAGTCGATGCGGAAGCGGTGAAGGAGATGTCGGTCGAGCCCGATGATCTCATCGATAAATCGGTTGCCCATTTCGAGGCGGCCGATATCGAGAAAATCGATCTTATAAAAGGTGAAGAGACATATTCAATAAAGAGGAAAGACGTCAGTTGGAACATCCCGCGCAAGCTCAATGCTGAATCGTATGAAGTCGACCAACTTTTGTGGGAGTTGAGCCGGTTGAAGTATGTCAACGTCATCTCCGGCGAAACGCAGGATGCCTCTCTTTTCAAATCACCCGCCTTGGGCATTCGATTATGGAGTGGTGAAGGAACTGAGCCGGAGGTTACGCTGGTCGTGGGAGAACGGCTGCCTGCAAAGGAAACGGTTTATATTCGGGAAGAAGGTTCCGGGCAAGTAATGGAAGTGGAAGCAGCTTTTCTTGCGGAGTGGGTTGAAAGGCTTTGATTGAGAGCAGCGCAGGCGCTTCTTTATGCCAGCAGGCTTTCTTTGTGGCCAAGCACGTCGGGCCGCGTAAAGATATAGTCATAAAAGATGCGCAGGCGCGAGTCCATGATCTGGAACGTCGTATGGTATAATTCGGTCAACTCGCTCAGGTAGCGGAAGTTCATCGGTTTTCTTGCTTCTCTTCTCTTGTTGAATATCTCGATCAGATCGGGCGTCGGCACAATGGCAAGCTGCGCGAAAACACGCGTATGATATTCCATTTCGCCGAGCTGCCACTTATCCTGCATCTTTGTGAAGAAATGGTTGCTTCGGTCGTGCAGAAAGAAATGTCCTAGTTCACAGAAAGCGATAAAGGTACGCTCGCGCTCCGGCAGCCGGGAGCTGATGCAGATATAAGGATTTTCTCCGTACCAGGTAAAGATGCCCTTGAGCTCGCTCAACAGCGGCTTTTCCTGAACGAAGATCTGATATTTTTTGCAGATGCGCTTGAAATCGCCATACCCGAGCGGGCGCTTGTTGAGCCCGAAGTCCGTGCTTTTCTCCAAGCTTTCCAGCCTCTCGTAAAGCATAGTTCTCCTCTGCTTTTGGCGCCTATTCCTTCAGTGTCCCGTCGGGATTTCTCTTGTCGCTGTCGTGGAGCTTGATCTCACGATAGAACTCGGCCAGTTCCTTTTTTGCAAGAGCCGAGAGCTCGCCCAAATCCTCACGCTCGAACAGTGGTGCGAAAGCCGGATCACGCAAAATGGCCAATTCGCGATTGGAAGCCTTCATTCCCTTGGCCGAGAAACTCTTTGCTTCCCCGCCTATATCGTCAAAAGCCCCCATGCTCATCTTCAGCTCATTGGCAATCTTGTGGAGGAGGAGGAAACGGGGTATCTTGAGATCGTTTTCGATGTTGCTCAAGAAACTCTGGCTGACGCCAATGCGCTTCGCAAGCTCATTTGCCTTCATGCCGATCTCTTGCCGTCGCTTTCTGATTATTTTACCGATAGACATATTAACCTCCCACAAGTGTCATTATATCAGCAATTTTTCAGAAAAACAACAAGCACGACAACAAAAAAATTAACCGCTTCAAAAAACAGGCTTCACTCTCCTCCGGCCAGAATGGACCTGAATTACCGTTTCGCCCGGCTTGAAAAATCTTATCGAACAAAGGCTTGCAGCATAAATGCAGCCCTCTGCCGACATCTGTTTGATCCCAAAAGGATTATTCGACCGGGATTTTTACCGCCCTATAGAGCGTCACGTCGCCGCGTTTGACGTAAAAGCTGACCCATTGCCCCGGCTGCAAAGAGGCGAGCACCTGCTGGAATGTGCGTACGTCATTCACCTCTTTCATATTCACTTCAAGGATGATATCCCCCTGCGCGAGTCCGCTTCGATCGGCCGGGCTGCCTGGAACAACCGAATCGACTATAACCCCTGTCATCCCGGCTTGCCTCATTTCGGCGGGAAGTTCCTCGACCGCAAGACCCAGCGCCGTCTTCCTCTCAATCGGTTCCATCGCCGCAAGTTTTGTGGGGAATTTCACCAGCTCAACCGCGAAAGTCTTCTGTTGACCTTCGCGCAGGACTTTCAGTTCTACCATCTGTCCGGGCTTCTTGTGAGCAATCAGCTGCTGGAGCATTTTTGAAGTTTCGACATGCTGCCCGTCAACGGCCCGAACCACATCGCCGTGGCGAAGCCCGGCTACTGCAGCGGGGCTGTCGGGTATCACCTGCTCGACAAGAGCTCCATTGAGATCGGGCACCTTGAGCGCCTCCGCGAGACCTTCGTCGAGATCTCCAATTTGAACGCCGAGGAATCCGCGGATCACCTCTCCATGTTCAACAAGCTGCTGGTATACTTCGAGAGCCATAGCACTCGGAATCGCAAACCCGAGGCCGGTGCCGGCAGCCTGGATAAAGGTATTAATCCCGATGACCTCGCCGTTGATGTTGAGGAGCGGACCCCCCGAATTGCCGGGATTAATGGAGGCATCCGTCTGGATGAAATTCTGGTAGCGAACATCCTTGAGGGGTCCCGGGAAACCCGAGCGCCCGAGCCCGCTGATGACGCCGACGGTCACCGTCTTTTCAAAGCCGAACGGGTCTCCGATCGCGATGGCCCAATCGCCCACCTTTAACTGGGTGGAGTCGCCGAACCTGGCCTCGGGGAGCGGTTGATCGGGTTCGATTTTGACGACCGCGAGGTCGGTCGCGGGGTCGCGGCCCATAACTTTCCCATCATACTCCTTTGAGCGGCCCGTTTCTGGATCGCTCAGCTTCACTTTAATCAGTTCGGAATTGTCCACCAGATGGTTATTTGTAAGAATGTATCCTCGTTTGTCCACAATAACGCCGGAGCCAGCCGCCAGCGCTCTGAACTGGTCGGGAGCTATGTGCGGCGGGAAGGGGAACATCTTGAAGAGGTCTTCATTCATTTTATCCTGCATGTTTTTCAGCGGCAGCCGTTCGGATGTCAAATGCACTACGGTCGGCATCGCCTTTTCGGAAATTTCCACAAACGAATCCTGAAGGTTCTTGAGTACACGCGGGGCGCTCTCCGGCGGCTTTTGCTGAAGCGTCGCTCCACTGACCGGGAACATGAGCAGGGCTACAATGGTGATACCGATGACTTGTAATGATCTTGGCTGTTTCATCTTTCGTTCACTCTCCTTTTTTTCCTTGAGATCAGCAGGGAAGCCGCGGCAGGATTTCTCCGTTCGAGAGCTTCTTCAAGTCTTTCTTCAATTTCCTGCAATCGCAAGGGATCAACGATTTTTTTATTGTTTTCATCCGTGACATAAAAGGCATCGTGCGCCTGGCGGACATCCGTTGTTATCTTCGCAACAGAAAGGTTGAGGCCCATTGCGCTGAAAGTGGAGGCAATATCATAGAGCAGGCCGACCCGATCGGGAGCCTCGATATCTATGACAGTATGCGTCGCGGACACATGGTTGTCGAAGTAAACGCCGCGCCGCAGCGAAACCATCGTTCGCTGCAGGGAGCGGGGGCTTTGTTCGGCGCTTTGCAGCAGGCGTTTCACGTCGCGCTCCCCCCGCAGCACTTTTCTCAGGTGATCCTTGACCTGCGCCCACTTAGTCGACGTCAGCGGGCGATCGCCGCGGGCATCCACCACATAGAAACTGTCAATTGCGACGCCATCGGACCGTGTGAAGATGGAGGCGTTGAGGATGCTTATCTGCTGAGCGGCGAATGTGCCTGCGATATCGGCGAAAAGCCCGAGCCTGTCCCTCGTGCAGATAACGATGTGCGAGAACGAGTACTGGGGAAGCGCCATGCACTTCAATGCGGTATTTCTGCTTTTGAGAGTGGCAATCATGCGAATGTGTTCCGCTATCTCTTTGGGAGTAAACGCCCGCAGATATCGATCCGAAAGGAGCTCGAGATGGCGCCGGACTTCAGAGGCCTCCTTCTTCGGCAGGTACTGGTTTACCGCTCGCGCCTTCGCGGATTCCCAGATCCCCATTCCGTCGCCGCCGGCCGAGGTTCCATCGCCGCCGGCGGAAGGAGGTTCCTCCAGCATCTGCTTTGTCCTCTGGTAGAGATGATAGAGCAAGGCGGATTTCCAGTCGTTCCACGAACCCTGCCGCACCGCGTACAGATCGGCGAATGTCAGAAGATACAGCATGTTCATCATCTCGATGGATCCAACTTCCGCAGCGAATGAGCGTATTATCGCGAGGTCCTCGATGTCCCGGTACTGACTGAGGTGGGCCATCTTGAGATGGTTGCGGACCAGGAAGTTGAGCGTGTGGAGACGACTTCCATTCAGACCGAAACGACTTGCAATTGCTTCGGCAATCTTCGTTCCTTCTGTTACATGCGACGCTTCATGAGCCTTTCCAAAATCATGAAGCAGGATGGCGAGGCTCACGATTGCGGGATCCTTCACCTCCGTCAGAATCCCTTTCAAAATGTCGGTGCCCAGTTCTTTGAGTTGGGGCACAACCGCGAGCGTTTCCAGGGCCCGCAGCGTATGCTCGTGCACTGGATACTGATGAAATGAATCATATCTGACCAGGTTTCTGATTTGCGCAAACTCTGGCAGGTAGCGGTCGAGAAGCCCGATCTCGCTCATCTGTCGGATCGTTGCGCCTACCCGTGACGGGTCCGCCAGGATAGCCAGGAAGTAGTCGCGCGCGACGGGAGAACTCCGAAAATTGTCGTCGATCAATACAAGGTTGTTTCTTATGGAGTTCAGCCCGCTTTCGCTTAGCATGATCCCCCGCTTCTGTGAATACCAGAATACTTCCAGCAACCGGGGAGGATCTTCCCGGAACCACTGAGAGTCATCGGGAGGCAGAAAGACCCTGCGGCGGGCAATTTTTAACCCATGATCCATTCTTCCGCCGCGGGGCCTCTCCTGCTGCCGTACCGGCCTTGAAAAACCCGCCAAGCGAAGCATTTCTTCATAGAAATGATGGAGTTCGTGCGCGTGCGAATAGTAGTCCTGCATGAATAATTCAACCGGCAGAGCGCCTCGCGTGGGCTGATATCCAAAGACGGCAGCTATCTTCTCCTGTCGACTCAAGGTGAGCACGTCATGTGGAGCTCCGCCGTCTAAATGCATCTGGTTCCTGACGCGCCAGATGAAATCGAGCGCCCGTTCAATCCGCAAGAACTGATCCTCGGTCAACAGGCCTTCTGTATGACACTCAGACAGAGATTTGAGGCCGAACTGGGCAAGCACCGCCCATATGCCGGTATGATAATCACGCAGTCCGCCGGCGGTCAACTTGATGTTTGGTTCGCTATGATAAACCTCGCTTCCGGCCTCTCGATAATCCTGCGCTCGCTCTCTCTTCTTGACTCGGATAAATTTTTTTATGCCTTCCGCCCGGAGTTGCGCAAACAACTGCTGCTTGAAGGAAGCCAGGAAATCGCTGTTGCCCAACAGGAGGCGGCCTTCAAGCATGGAGGTGAGCACCACGTCGTCATTGCGTGCAAGCCGCAAGGCCTCGTCGACCGAGCGGACACTATGGCCGACTGTGAAGCCGATATCCCACAGAAAAGGGACGAGGAAATCGTTCAAGGTCTCCATGCTCTGCTGCAGGGGGCCGTCGTGCAGCAGCATGATGTCGAGATCGGAACAGAAACAGAGTTCTTTGCGGCCGTATCCGCCCAGCGCGATCAGCCCGCTCCGGGAGCAGGCATCGGCTCCTCTCGATGATTTCTCAAATATGAAGCTGATCAAGGCATCTGCCAAACCGGTATAGCGGGCTACGACCGCGGCGCCTCCCATCCCTTCGAGATGCATCCGCATGAGGTCCCTCTTCTTCTCCGATACGAACGCCTTCGTCTTCAAAAGAAAAAGCGAACGATCACCACCGCCCGCCGATGGGACGTCCGTCCCGGCAAGCGCATTTTTCAGGTCGTACAGATAGTCCACCGGATATACCCGCTCATATGATTTCCATGTCCGCGTCTTTGATCCATCCGCGCCGTCCGTCGGACAGTTCGATTTGATGCCAGCCGTCCAGTGTCTTGCTGATTTCAAGCTCCGCGCCGTCGTGAAGCGAAAAAGAGACCAGGTACGTTTCGCCCGGGCCCGTGCGGACGCCTGCTTCGGCTGCAATGACCACTGCTTCGGACGGGCGCGCCTGTCGGTAGGTGTGGACAAGGCTGGATAATCCGAAAACCACCATCACGGCCAGCGCTCCGAATGCGGTCCAGCGAGCGGCCCTGGATTTCTTTAAGAGGGCGACGACGCCGGCCAGAACCCCGACACAATACATAATAAGAAAGATGCATTCCGATTCCATTTTACTAAATTCATAGTGAAAGAAGAAGATTTCGCGCAGCAACTCGGTGCTCTTGGGACTGTCCAGCTTGTCCCTCGCCATGTTGCGCGCGAGGCGCAGGTTCGCAAGGATATCCTGCTCCCGCGGCGATATCTGGAGCGCCCTCCGGTACGAAGCGATCGCTTTCCCATAGTGCCCCAGTTTGAAGTGGGCGTTTCCCATGTTGTAGTGAATGTCCGCGTTGCGTATCGCGAAGGTCGACAATATCCCTTCGTACATGCTAACGGCGTTCTCGTAATTTCCTGCCTTGTATTCTTCGTTGGCAATGTCAAAGATCTCGTTTACCTGCCGTTCCGGCAAGAGGGCGTCCTCCGGGATCTCGCCCTGCGCCAGTGAACAGATTGCGAGGAGGCTCAGCAAAAGGGCAACTGCCGTTTGAGCAGGATTTGCATGCAGATTCAGCTTCATCGGCCGATACCCTCCTCATCCTCGAGGCGCTCAAGTAGCCGGCGCGCCCTCGCCATGCAGTCGCGGGCGGCGTTCGAGCTTTTCCTCGAAGACGTAAAGCGCCCGTAATCGCAGAAATCCAGAAATTCCCTCAGCTCGCTTACCACTTCCGGTTGCGCGCCGC
This sequence comes from Candidatus Abyssobacteria bacterium SURF_5, assembly GCA_003598085.1. Classification (NCBI taxonomy): domain Bacteria; kingdom Pseudomonadati; phylum Candidatus Hydrogenedentota; class Candidatus Abyssobacteria; species Candidatus Abyssobacteria bacterium SURF_5. The sequence continues at coordinate 3,561 of QZKU01000057.1, read as the reverse complement.
GAGCCGTCAGAAGCTCCTCAATCTCGACGGGCGTCAATCCGGCTGAAGCGATATTCAGTTTGGCGGCGATGTATTCGGAGACCGCTTTCGCCGTTTTGGAGAAAACGGTTTTGAAATCCTTTCGGTTGAATGAGTCTTCTGCATCCGCAAGATATGCCTCTGCGGTTCTGGAGGCGAACTTCAGGCGCCGGTACGCGACATCGGTCCTGAGACGCTCCCGCCGCCTGGCGTAGACAAAGCAGAAGGCATACACGAGGATCGGCAGGGGATATGCCAGCGGCCTGATGCGGCGGAGCCAGACCCCCAGTTGGCTGCTTTGCATCTGGCCGATCCGCTCATGAATCGGGAGGAGGTCATCCAAGGCGGATGCTGCAGGACTTTTTCCGGAGCCGTCTGCTTTTTTGAGCACCAGCGTTTCCTTTTCCGCGGGCAGCACCTCCACTTCCAGCATGGTAGACGATGCAAACTCGAACCGCTCCGATTCGGGATTGTAGTAGGGGATCGCGATCTCCGGGATCTGCAGTCGCCCCGCCTGTTGCGGTACCAGCGCAAATTTATATACTTTTTCGCCGACGATTTTTTCGTGATAATTCTTGACGGTGACCGCAGGGTTGTCCGAATATATCTTGACGTCCTTCATTTCGACTTTCGGGTCGGCAAGGTCCCTGATATTGCCTTCGCCGCTCAACGAGAGCGTGAGTGTGATTGATTCGCCCACCTTCACCTGGTCGCTGCTCAATCTGGCCATCATGCTGAACTTGCCGACGCCTCCCCCGTATTCCTCCGGCCGGTCCTGCGACGGAATTGGTCTCACGTGAACGGTAATCGGGCCGGTTTGGGCCGTCCGCTTCACGATATTTTCCGATCGGAACATCTTGAAGAAGTCGTCATCGAAGACGCTTCTCCCGAACGGATCCTGAAATGAGGAAGACTGAGGCTCGCTCCGGCTCGCAACAACTTCATCGTACCGCAACACGACCGGTCCGATCGTCAGCTCTCCTTCCTTGACGGGGAACAGCGGAATCGCTATCTCAGTCACGAGATAGTCCAGACCATTTATATTTTGAGCGTATTCCCGCCTGCTCTCGACTCCCTCGCTCCAGAACGAGGATAGGTCGGGCAGCTCATATCCTGCATTGCGGATGCGGGCGCCGGCCGTTCTGGCGAAACGGAACAGCAGCGTAACCTGCTGCCCCAGGTAAGGCTTATCATTATCGACGCTCGCCTCGATCAGAACGCCCCTTTCTTTCTTTGACGCCGGACGCGTTCCGTTCGACGCGGCCACTTTCAGGCTGGCCGAATTGCTTGTCACGCTTGCGCCCGCATACTCCACGTGCGCGGGGCCCAGCGTGTAATCGCCCACCTGCTGAGGAATGATTATGTAATTGAAGATTTTCGACGAGTTCACCTGCATGTTCACTATCTGAACGCTTTGGGCGCGCCCCTGGAAAACGATCTCGAGCCCGCTGACAGGCGGCAAGATAGGTTCGCTGAAGTCGTTCTTGCCTTCAACGACTATTCTTAAAGGAATACGATCGCCGATCTCGGCCTGAGAAGTACCGAGTTGCAGCGTCACCGCCGGTTCGGCGACGACATCGCGCACTATCGGGGAGGGGGAAAAATTGATGGCCGCCGGCACCAGGACTGCAAGAAGAAAGCCGCGCATTCGTCGATTTGCTCCGGAAACAAGTGTGCGCCACATTGCAGATGTCAGTCCTCCCGATTTTCCAGATACTCCTGTATCGCTGACCCTCATATCTTGATCCTTCACTGGTCTTCCAAGCAATGCCGCCTCGTTAATCGGCGCCGCGCCGTCCTCGCTCACCAGTCTTCAGGATTGGCCACGACTTCGCCATGATATCGCCGCCTGAGGAATTCCTTCATGTTCTGAGCGCTTTCGGCTTCGATAGCCTCAAGGTAGCGCTCGACGTTTTCTTTGCTCATTGCCTCGGCGACCGCGGCCGTTGAAGCTTGTTCTCCGGCACGAGATTCGGCGTCTTGCGACTCCGGGGACCCTTGGGGAGAAGATTGCTGTTCCTGCTGATTCTCATTCTGCTGCTTTTCCTGCTTCTGCTGCTGTTCATTCTCGTTCTGCTGATCTTGCTGGTTTGACGAGTTCTCCTGCTTTTTATTCTCCTGGCTTCGGGACTGCTGCTCCTGATCCTGCTCCCGCTGCTGTTGTTGCTCCATGCGGCGGCGGATTTCGCGACGCACGAATTCCATGTTGTACTTGGCGTCCTCATCTTCGGGATTGTCTTCGAGGGCTTTGAGATACTGCTGAACCGCTTCCTCGAGTTTTCCCATCCGGTAAAGAGCGTTGCCGGCATTATAGTTGCTCTGCGCCCGCAGCTTCGGGTCTTCCGTCTGCGCGGCCTGCAGATATTCCGACAGCGCTCGTTCGCTCTCATTCAACTTGTATTGTGCGTTGCCCAGATTGAACATCACCCGTTCGTCGGCGGGCGCCTCGACCTGCGCCTCCTGATATTTTTTCAGGGCATCCTGATATTTCCCGTCTCTGAAAAAGGAATTTGCCCGGCGCACTTTGCTCGCCAGGCTCTCCGCGGATGCGGAATTCATGGAAAGGAGAAGCAGAAAAAAACAAAGAGAGATTCTAATCAGTCGCATGACGTTGTCTCTCCGCCACCACAATCTCGAGCGCCAGGAGCAGCGTCGCCACCCACAACGGCCATTGGAAGCGCTCCTCCCACCGCTTCGCTCGCGCCCCCTGAAGTTCGCGCTTTTCCATTTTCTGGTTGATTTCCTCATAATATATCTTCTCGAGATCGATGTCTCCGGTTACCGAGCGCACATAGGCGCCTCCCGTAGAGAGAGCGATCTCCTGGAGCATTTCGTCCTCCAGTTTCGTGGTTACCATTCTGCCTTCGCTGTATTTGAACCCGCTGCTCACCGGGATCGGCGATTCTTCGTCTTCACGGCCGATCCCGATCGTGTAAATTCTGACGCCTTTTTCTTTGGCCATTTTTGCCGCCGCCTTCGGGTCGCCCTGCAGGTTGCCGCCGTCGGAGATCAGGATGATCGCCTTGGAACTGCGTTTCTGTTCATCAAACGAACCCGTCGCCACCTGGAGCGCCTCACCCAGATTCGTGCCTTTTTGCGGGACAATGGTCGTATCAATGTAATCGAGAAACATGAGGAACGCTCCGTAATCCAGCGTCAGGGGACACTGTACAAAAGCCGCGCCGGAAAAAACCACCAGCCCCAACCGGTCTCCCCGTACCATTTTCACCAGATCATAGATCTCGCGCTTGGCCCGCTCGAGCCGATTCGGCTTGACGTCCTGGCTCAACATGCTCTCCGAGGTGTCCAGCACAACGACCAGGTCCACGCCGCGCCGTTTGATGTCCTCCCAATGAAATCCCCACCGCGGACCCAGCAGGCCGAGCAGAAGAAAAATAACGCCGGCGACGAACAGGCCGTGCTTCAGGTTCGTTCTCCATCTGCTGACGCCGATTACCAGCCGCGGCAGAATCCGCTCCTCCGCAAATTTGGCCAGCTCGCGTCTCTTTCGTTTCGTTCCGGAGTAGATCAAAAGAACAAATA
>QZKU01000056.1 GCA_003598085.1 Candidatus Abyssobacteria bacterium SURF_5 | reverse complement strand
AAACACCAAAGCTATCACTCAGAAGAAAAAGAACAAAAGCCGCCCTCGATCAAACTTTCCTACAGAAATTACTCGGAATTTAGATGCGTAAGCCCTGATATTCCGGCGAGCCGGTTGCGTTGTTAGGAAGTATCGTAGTAACAGTGGTATTGCTGGAGTGCAGTTTTGAGCTTACCCGCAAGTGCGAAATGAAAGTCCCTATTTTTTGAGGATGGCGAGCGAAAAATTCTCATTTTTTGTGATTTTTCGACCATTTTTCTCTTGACGCGGGGATGTGTTGCTGTGTATACTTCCTCACGAAAGGAGAACCACCTATGTACGTCCATCTGAATGCGCCGTTGTTCCCGTGGGAAGCGTTGGAAGATTCGCCGTCGATTGCGACACTGCGGCAGTTGTTGGCTGCGATCCCTGACGGACAATTGCTCGAATCGCTGCGCCAGTGGCGCGGTCAAGGTCGTAACGATTATCCGGTGCATGTGCTGTGGGGTGTGCTGGCGCTGACCATTGCGCTACGACATCAGGGAATCGAGCCGTGCCTTGCGGAGTTGTCGCGCAATAAGGATTTACGGGGGTTGATCGGGATAGAGTCGGAGAGCGGAATACCCAAGCCGTGGAACATGTCGCGCTTCTTGGAGGTGTTGGGCAGCGAGCCGCACCGGACTCTCGCGGGGAACGTGTTCAACGCCATGGTAAAGCCATTGGGAATAGCGGTGGAAGATTTGGGGCGCAATTCGGCGGGAGACGCGACTGCGCTCAACGCGCGTCACACCGAGAGCCCGGAAGGGCGGCGCAAGGATGCGGCAGAAGGACTGCCACAGGCCAGCGGAGGCCGTAAGGAATATGAGGACGAGGCGGGTCAAGTGGTCAGGGTATTGGAGTGGTTTGGATACAAGCTGCACCTGATTGTGGACGTCAAACACGAGGTGGCCCTGGGCTACGCGGTGACGGATACCAAGGCCGGAGACGGAGAAACGCTGCCGGCGGTGCTAAAGCAAGCGCAAGCTAATCTGCCGGCGGGCCGCATGCGAACCTTGGCATATGACAAAGCAGCGGACGGCGAGTCAGTGCATCGGGTTCTGCACAGGGAAAAAGTGAAACCGGTGATCCAGAACCGCTCCCTGTGGAAGGGGGAATCCGAGAGATCGTTACCCGGCCGCGAGGGCGAGGTGACGAACATGGTGCATGATGAAGCAGGAACGCTGTACTGCTATGATATGGAAAGCGATCCTTGTGTGCGGCACAAGATGGCCTATATCGGTCACGAACCGAATCGCGGGACGCTCAAATACCGGTGTCCGGCGCGCCACGAAGGTTGGCTTTGTCCCAGCGACAGGCCATGTAACGAGGATAAGAAGTATGGCAAGACGGTGCGAATTAAACAGGAACTCGATTTGCGGCGCTTTCCGCCCATTCCACGCTCGACTAAACAGTTTGAGCGTTTATACAAGGGCCGCACAGCGGTCGAGCGGGTCAATGCGCGCCTCAAACTGTTCTGGGGCGCTGATGACGGCAATATCACCGGAGCACGACGCTTCCACGCCTTCGTGGGTGCTGTAATGATAGTTCATCTGGCTTTCGCCACGCTCTTGGCCGCCACTCCTCGCTGTACTCGGACCTTTGGGCAAGATGCGGATGGGACATGTGCAAAAGGAATTGCAGGCCGCACTAAAGCGCTAGGCTGAACATCAACCCGCAATCAATCACCGCGGCACACTACAAAAGTCTTCTCAAGCAGGCTCTTCCCCACCTGTCCCGCCCAAACTCCCTCCATTTGGCTCTTATCCAGCGATTTCCTGCTTGATTTATTCACAACTTATCCATCCCCGTCATGTTTACACGTTTCACAGCGCAACCGGCTCTATTCCGGCATGGACTTCCCGCGCCATTGGGAGGCGCGCATTCCCGCCATCTTTTTTTCTTGTTGACTGCCGGCGGGGAAGGTGGTATGTTTATGTGAATATAGTCGTCGTATGCAGATAAGAAGCAGGTAGCTCAGGTATTACCGGAGGTGTATATGACCGAGCATTTTTATTCGAAAGACGCACTGCTGGCCATGGGAAAATTCGCCGAGGTAAAAGGGGATCTCCTTGCGGCTTTTGCCCAATTCAACCAGAAAGTGTTTGAGGCCGGAGCGCTGCCGGAGAAAACGAAGGAGCTGATTGCGGTCGGCTGCGCCCACATCACACACTGCCCGTACTGCATAGACGGCCACACGCGCAAGGCGAAAGAAGCCGGCGCAACGGATGAGGAGATAGCGGAAGCTATAATGGTAGGAGTCGCCTTGAGTGCGGGCGCCTCCATCGCTCACAGTTGCATAGCGATGAAAGCGATCGAATAGGGAAAACAAGCGCGTCGGGTATTGCCTTTTGACAACGACCATGACCCGGCGACGAATCCGGTTGAATTTCCAGGGGTCGCGGATATATAATAGGCAAACTTTTTCCTGCTGTTTCATCGTCTTCGCGAGGAGGTGGAGGAGAATGTTGCATCGGGTCAGGTTCTGTGTGTGCTTTTTGATTATAGTGGGCGCCACTCTTATTCTCGCCTCTTCTGCGGCGGCGCAAGAACCACCATCGCCGCAGGCTGAGCCTGTTGTCTCACGGCCGGCCGAACCGGACGCTGCGCCTTCAGCCGAGCAGCCTGCATCGTCCGCAGAGAATGCGATCCCGGCTCCTGAAGAACCGGCCATCCCGCCCCAGCGCGTAATCCCCCTCGGCCTGTGCGAGGTGGTTGCGCGGGCGCTTGCTTCGAATCTTGACATTGCCGTCGAACGCTTCGTGCCCGATATCCGTGATTCGGAAGTGCTCATCGCAAAAGGCGAGTTCGATCCCATCTTTCGGGTCGATTATTCGTATTCCGAAGCCGAAGTCCCGCAATCTTCTGTTGAGGGCTTGGCCACCTCTGCGGGCACAACAGAGACCCACGAGAATGAGTTGACAGGTTCGTTGTTCGGCAAGCTCATCAGCGGGGCCGAGTACAATCTGGTATTCGACCGCCAATTCTCCCAGTTTATCCGACATGACGCTTTTGATCCGGTTCTCGGGCCCCTTGGCACCATTGAAGACCCCTGGGAATATGTGCTCGATACGTATGTCGAGGTGACTCAGCCGCTCCTGAGGGATTTCGGCCTGAATGCGAACCTGGCCGGCATCAGGATCGCGCGCGCCCAGCGGTCAATCAGTCTCTATGATTTTCGCCAGAACGTGATCGATATTATTGCCGAAGTCCAAAGGGCCTATTGGAATCTGGTGCTCGCAATCGAAAACCTGCGGGTTACGGAAAACTCGCTGGTCCTCGCGAGGGACCTGCTCAGAGAGAATCGCATCCGACTCGAAGTCGGTACCATGTCGGTGCTGGAGGTTATCGAAGCGGAAGCAGGTGTCGCGCAGCGCGAGGAAGGCGTCATCGTTTCACGGAGTCTGGTCAAAGACGCCGAAGACAATTTGAAGCGCCTGCTCAACCTTTCGCGGGATTCCGACGAGTGGAACGTCATCATAGTGCCGACGGACAAGCCGGTCATCCTTGAAGAAGAATTTTCGCTGTCCGACCAGATCGAGATCGCCCTTGAGAACCGGCCCGACTACAAGAGCTCGCTGACGCAGGTGGAAAGCGACAGGATTAACGTCCAGTTTGCGCGGAATCAGACGCTTCCGGTAGTGGATATGCTGGGGCGCTACGAGTTCCAGGCGGTCGATAACGATCTGAACAACGCTTTGGATGACATAGGAACTGGAGAATCGCCAAGCTGGCAAGCGGGCCTGACGCTGGAATACCCGATCGGGAACCGGGCCGCAAAAGGAAACTATGAGGCTGCACGGCTTACGGAACAGCAGTCCATGTTGGTCTCCGAGAATCTGCGGCTCTTGATTATCGTGGACGTGCGACAAGCCATTCGCAGTATCGAAACCAGCCTGAAAAGCATCCAGGCAAGCCGCAAGACCACCGAATTCTCGCAAAGGAGCCTCGAGGCGGAGCAAAAGAAGCTGGAGGTGGGCATCTCGACCAGTCACGACGTGCTGGAATTTTTAGATGCCCTTATTGACGCGCAAAGACGCGAAGCCATTGCGAGAGTCAATTACAGGCTTGCGCTCGTCAATTTAGCCGCTGCGACCGGCACGATCCTGGAAAGAAGCAATATTGTCATTAATGAAGAGTTCTAGATGGTCGCTCGCAGGATTCGCCTTGGTCCTGTTCGTTCTCTTCGCACCCGTGTCCGTTCTTTCCGAAACGGATGCCCAATCCCGAATTGAGGAGGGCGAATCTCAAGGGCCGCCTGCGATTGAACAACTGCTGCCACCACAAAACCTGACGCCGCTCTCGCTGCGCGATGCGCTCTGCATCGCCCTGACCAACAGCCTTGATATTCAGATCCAGAGGTATTCACCTCGCATCAGTACTGTTGAAGTTGACGTCCAAAAAGGTGTTTTCGATCCAGTCGCGTTCTTCAATGCCACGTATGTCGACACTACCGTGCCGCTGCCCTCGAGCGTTTCGATTGCCACCGGAGGTCTGAATGCAGTCGAAGCCGAACAGTGGGTTTTAACGGGCGGCGTGGCGGGTGCGCTCCCATCCGGTCTCACGTATGAAGCGACTGTCATAAGCGAACATACTCCGATGTCGACGATCACTGAATTCCTTGGTACATCAGGACAGCAGCAGTTCGAGACGGTTCTGAGCGTTTCTCAGCCGCTCCTGAAAAATTTCGGCATAGATGTTAATACAACCGGAATACGTGCAGCCGAAATCAATAAAGAAGCCTCGATCGCTCTGTTCGAGCAGGCCGTCATAGATACGTTCTTTGAAGTAGAGCAGGCATATTGGAACCTCGTGTTCGCCTATAAGAACCTGTACGTGAAGTTGAACTCCCTCAACGTTGCGCAAAACCTGCTTCGTGAGAACCGGATACGACTGAGAGTGGGTGTTGTGGCGCCGCTTGACGTCCTGCAGTCGGAAACAGGGGTCGCTTTCAGGGAAGAGGAAGTGATAGTAGCCTTGAGCCTGCTGGAGACAGCAAGCGACACGCTGGTTTCGCTTATCAATTTATTTCCGGAACAGATGAATTGGGATCTTGTAGTCTTCCCTACCGATGAGGTGGATTTCGCTCCGCCGGATAAATATGCCGAAGCGGAAGAAATAGCGACCGCTTTTCGATCAAGACGCGATCTCGAGGCGCTTCTTCTCCAGCGTGAAGCGGGTGAACTTCAGGCGAAATTCGCAAAGAATCAGCTCCTGCCGGCGCTGAATCTGAACGCAACTGTCGGGCTTATCGGACTGGACGAAGATTTCGGCGTCTCGCTCATACAGCCGCCGGATATAGGCATCGACCCTGCGGCTGACGACCTTTTCTCGGGAGACAATTTTCAGTGGTTGCTCGGGTTCACGTTCGAGATGCCGCTCGGCCGGAATTTCGAGCGAGGCCAATACCGCGTGGCAAACCTCACGGTCTCGCAGTTGGATAGCTCAATCCAAAACGTGCGCCTGCTGATCATACAGGACGTTCGCAACGCGCTTCGGCAGATCGCCACGACATGGGAACGCGTTCAGGCCGCTCGCGTGACAATGGATTTCCGCAAAAAAAGCCTCGATGCCGAAAAGAAGAGATATGAAGTAGGCGCAACGACCACGTTCGATCTCCTGCAGTTCGAGGAGGAACTTGCCGAAGCCGAGGCCAGGCTGGTCAACGCGCAAGCGGATTATCGAATCGCCCTGTCCAACCTTCGCCGCGCCACCGGAACCTTGCTCCAATATCTGAATGTGCGCGTGGATATCGCCTCCTGAATATCTCTCCAAGTCCGATTCATAACGCGCTGATTCAGCGGTTTCTCCTCCGGATAAGACGATCAATGCGCCGGAAGGGATTCTCGCCGATGGCGGCAAAAGATCAGGCGGATACGCATCCAATCGCAGGCTTCATCAGGAGGATGCTACTGGGGACGTAATGCTGAGGGGATGTTCGGAACTGAGACGCGCCCGGGAACAAGAAAAATGGTGAGGATAGCGGTTAATCCAGGAAATCTTCTTCTCCCTCGTCTTCCTCGCCTCCCTCCGTCTCCTCCTGCGGAATACTGTCTTGTCCGGCGACCCGAAGAACTTCTTCCTCGACAAAGATGGGGCTGGCCATCCGGACCGCCAGCGCAATGGCATCACTGGGACGGCAGTCGATCTTTATGATGCTCATGTCGCCCTCGCCATTGGCTTCCTGATTCAACATGAGATAGGCGTAGAAAGTGCCGCCTTCAAGCTTGTAAACTTGCACACTTTGCAGGCTGGTCTGGAAACCTTTCAGGATGAACGTGATCAGGTCGTGCGTCATCGGACGCGGCATCTCGACCTTCTCCATCCCGTTCGCGATCGCAAAAGCTTCCGCATTTCCCACGAGAATCGGCAGGATTCTGTCCTCATACCTGAGAATGACAATCGGCCTTTTTAGTACATCATACATCACGCCGTCCAGCTTCATTTCAAGTAATGCCATAATACGATTCCTCCCTCAGTATGATTTGCTAATTCGATTATACAAATCCCGGAATGAAAGTGCAAGGACTGCACGAAAATGCCCAATGGCTAGTCTTGCCCGTCGAGACGGTTCTCATTTCGCCGGATTCGCTCTTTATGATAAAATGAGACGAATTCCGCACGTACACGCGAACGTTGTTAACGGGAGGAGGCGGCATGAAGAATAATGCGCTGAAAATAGATCAAAAAGACAACGTGGCCATAGCAGTTCATCCGATAGCCAAAGGCGAAGCGGTTGTAGTCGAAGGCAAACCGCTGGTGGAAACCATTGAGGATGTCGATGCGGGCCATAAAGTGGCGCTTTCGGAAATCCGGAAGGGGGAAGAGGTGTTCCGTTATGGCGAGCCGATCGTAGAGGCCACGCGCGCAATCAAGAAGGGCGAATGGGTCCACGTGCACAATACTCAGCCGATCCCGGGCGATTTGAAAGATTAAGGATATCGGCGGCAAAAGGCTCAATAAGGAGGAGGAAATGAATTTCTCAGGATACAAGCGGGAGGACGGGCGGTTCGGCACGCGGAACCATGTCATGGTCATGTCGTCGGTTGCCTGCGCTAACGGAGTTGTGGACGCCATCAGCCGTGCGCTGCCCGAGATCGTTCCGCTGACGCATCCCTATGGCTGCGGGTGTGGACCTGAAGATCTCGGCGTGATGATGCGCACTCTTTCCGGACTTCTGAATAATCCGAACGTGGGCGCGGCTCTTGTGATCGGCCACGGATGCGAAAATCTGAACAGCTCCTTTCTCACGCAAGTTGTGGAAAACAAGCCCATCGAGGCGCTTGTGATTCAGGATTCCGGCGGCAGCGCAGCCACTACGGCGAAGGGCATTGAGATCGCAAGCCGATTCCTGAAGCAGCTCGAGCGGCAGGAGCGAGTGTCGGCGCCGGCAAGCGAGCTGATTATCGCGCTCGAGTGCGGCGGGTCGGACGCTTTCTCCGGCATCACCGCTAACCCGGCCGTCGGCGCGGCGGCTGATCTTCTCGTGCGCGAGGGCGGCACTGTCATTCTGAGCGAGACGACAGAAATGATCGGGACGGCCCATATCCTCAAACGCCGGTGCGCAACTCCCGAACTTGGCGAGCAGGTGGAGCGCCTCGTGAACAACCATGAGAGGCACGTGCGCGAGAGCCTCGGAGAACTCGCGGGAATGGTGATCGCACCCGGCAACATCGACGGCGGCCTCTCGTCAATCACGGAAAAATCGCTCGGCTGTATCAGAAAGGGCGGGACAACTCCTATTACCGAAATTGTCGAATATGCCGGCAAACCGACCAACCGCGGGTTCGTCATCATGGATACGCCCGGCTACGACATCGACTCGATGGCCGGCATGGCGGCCGCCGGAGCACAGCTCATTCTTTTCACTACGGGCCGGGGCTCGGTCGCCGGATTCCCCGCTATCCCGGTCGTCAAAGTGTGCAGCAACTCGCGCACCTTCAACAAGATGCCGGGAGACATGGACGTGAACGCAGGCGCGATAACCGACGCGGGCAAAACCATCGAGGAGGTCGGTCGGCAGATTTTCGACCTGGCGCTCGAGGTCGCGAGCGGCAAGCGCACCTGCGCCGAATTGAACCGGTCCATTCCCTTCAATTACTTGAAGCAGGGACCGACTTTTTGACGGAATATCTTTTCGGTGATTCTGACCTGGCGGGACACCGGCTAAAAATCCTTGCGGAGGTCTATGCCGATTCCACCAAAGCGTTTGTAATTGGCCATGTTCGAAGGAAGCCGCGCCTTTTCTTCGACGTGGGATGTGGACCCGGCTATACCACGCATCTCATCGCAAACGTTCTTGGCTGCGAGCAAGCTGTCGGGTTGGATAATTCTGAACACTTCATATCTCTGGCTCAAAAATCCGCCACGGACAGCGTTTCCTTTCAGCTTCATGATGTTACAAAAATTCCCTTTCCCGCCGGTCCCGCGGATCTCCTTTTCTGCCGGTTCCTCATGACGCATCTCCTCGATCCGCAGGCTGCGCTTTCTCGGTGGGCGACGCAGGTGGTCCCTAAAGGTCTTCTCCTGATTGAAGAAGTGGAAACCATCATGACGGCGAACCCAATATTTACGGAGTATCTCCAGATCGTTGACGCAATGCTGAAGGCTCAAAACCGCATGCTTTACATAGGTCCGTCACTGGATTCAATCCACCCGCCGGGCTCGCTGAAAAAGGTAAGGAGCACCCTAAACCAGTTAGTTGTGCCAACCCACCAGGCGGCATTGATGTTTTATCTCAATATCCAAACATGGAAACGTCAACCGTTTGTCCGGACAAATTATTACAGTTCATCGATTGAAAATTTGGAAAAAGCAATGGGAATTCTGAGCGCCGCAAAGAAGGACGAAATCGAAATCCAATGGACCTTGCGGCAGATGGTGTTTGAGAGCAGATAATGAATTGACTTCGGAGGGCGAAACGTGATGAAGAAACCATACGTCCACGGATACGATCACAGGGAAAATATTCGCCTCCAGGATCAGGCATCGACCTTAGTCGAACTTTTGCATTCCGACACCTCATATCCGGCGGGGAGCGAGGTTCTGGAAGCCGGCTGCGGAGTCGGTGCTCAGACTGTCACCTTGGCCCGAACCAGCCCCTGCGCATCCATCATCTCCATTGATTTCTCCGAAGCTTCCGTCGCGGAAGCGAAACGAGCGGTCGAGGCAGCCGGCTTAACCAATGTCCAATTCCAGCAGGGCGACATCTTCCACCTGTCATTCAAGCCTGCATCCTTCGACCATGTCTTTGTCTGCTTTGTTCTCGAACATCTATCAAACCCCGTCGAGGCGTTACGTTCGCTCAAGGAAGTTCTCAGGCCCGCCGGAACCATCACCGTCATCGAGGGCGACCACGGTTCAGCCTATTTTTATCCCGATAATGAGGCAGCACATAAAGCGATCCAATGTCAAGTCGAACTACAGAAACGGGTCGGCGGCAATGCCATGATAGGGAGACAACTCTTCCCGCTCTTGAGAAAAGCAGGTTTTCACTTGATTCGCGTCTCTCCGAGAATGGTCTATGCCGATTCCAGCAAACCGGAACTTGTTGAAGGATTTACAAAGAAGACTTTCACCGCCATGATTGAAGGCGTTCGCGGCTGTGCTCTTGAGGCGGGGCTAATCGATGCGTTTACTTTTGACAGAGGCATTGAAGCCCTCTACAGAACGGCACAATTGGATGGGGTGTTCTGTTACACGTTTTTCAAAGCGGTTGCGGAAAAGAAGTGAGCAAAGTCATTCCCTGCGAAATCAAATGTCCGCTTTATACTTCTCTTCCAGTTCGCTGTAGCGGGGCACGCCGATGAACTGATTAAACTGCATGAAGGCCGCCAGGATGTCGCCAAAGGCAGCGGGTCGGCCGATCTCTTTCAATTGCTTCAGCGCGTCGATATTCGCCTGAATCGTTGCCGCAAGACAGACGGCGGGAAAGATAGCGACGGCAAACCCCATTTCCTCGAGGCGTTCCACCGGCAGCGCGGGCGTTCGAGGCGCCATATTGATCAAGCAGGGCACGGGAAACAACTTCGGGATGAGCTCCATTTGCTCTTCGGTCTCGGGCGCTTCCACGAAAAGCACATCCACGCCCGTCTCCACATATGCATTCGCCCGCTCGACCGTTGCGTCCCATCCCTCGACTGCAAGCGCATCGGTACGCACAATAATCAGGAAATCGTCCGTGCTCCTCGCATCAACTGCGGCCCGCAGTTTGGACGTCATCTCTTCTTTGGGAATCAGCTGTTTCCCGGTCATATGACCGCAGCGTTTCGGCCAGATCTGGTCCTCGATATGAAGGGCGGCGGCCCCGGCCTTCTCGTATTCCCGGACGGTCCGAATGACGTTCACCGGATTTCCGTAGCCGGTGTCGGCGTCGGCGATAAGCGGGATATCGACCGCGCCGGCTATAGCGCGGACGTTTTGCAGCATCTCGCTCATGGTAAGCAGGCCGATGTCGGGCAGACCCAGCATCGAAGCCGCCGTTCCAAAACCTGTCATATAGACGGCTTCAAATCCGGCGCCCTCGATCATCTTTGCAGTCAGCGCATCATAGGCGCCCGGCGCAACAATGATCTTTTTGCAAGCGAGCAGTTCTTTCAGTTTTTTCCCTTGGCTCATGGTCCCACCTTTTCCGCAATCGGACAGGCTCTATGCTTCGGAAAAAAGATGGTGGAAACGATCATATTTCCACTAACAATTTCATAATGCCGCCTTTTTTGAGCGAGGTCAGCATCATGGCATTGAGGGGGAGCCCGGGCAGCGTCTTCTTGTTCTTGAGAATAGTCACCTGCGCCGCATCGAGATCGATTTCGATCTCGTCTCCCTGCGTGATTTCACGGGAAACATGTGGACAAACAAGCACCGGCAGCCCGATGGCTATCGAGTTTCTGAAGAAGATGCGGCCGAAATTCTCCGCGACTACCGCTGCAACTCCAATGTACTTCAATGCCTCGGGAGCCGTCTCCCTGCTGGATCCACAGCCGAAGTTGGAACCGCCGACAATGATTTCGCCCGGCTGAAACTTCTTGGCAAAATCGGGATCGACCGGCTCGAGCACATGCCGGCTCATCTCTTCGACCGGAAGGTCCATGTACTGGCTGGGAGTGATTTGATCTGTGTCCACGTTGTCCCCGAAGGTCCACGTTTTTCCTCTTATTTTCAATCGCTCCATGTTCTACTCCTCGCGCGGGTCGGCGATCTCGCCGCGGACAGCCGAAGCCGCCACGGTGGCCGGAGATGCCAGATAGACTTCCGCCTCCGCGCTTCCCATGCGGCCCTTGAAGTTGCGATTCGTTGAAGAGACGCAGACTTCACCCGGCGCAAGCAAACCGGTGTGTGCGCCGAAGCACGGACCGCAGCTCGGGTTACACATGATCGCCCCTGCCTTCAAAAATATCTCGACCACACCCTCCATCACCGCCTGCAGGTACACTTGGCGCGAGGCCGGATATACATAAAGACGAACGGAAGGGGGAATCGTCTTTCCTTCCAGTATCCGCGCGGCCGTCTTCAAATCGCTGTAGCGACCGTTCGTGCACGAACCCAAAATCGCCTGCTGGATCGGCAGGCCCTTCAATTTGGCCACCGGCTTGACATTATCCACAGCATGCGGGCACGCTACCTGCGGCTCAAGTTCGGCCAGATCGATTTCGTGCGTTGCAGCATATTTCGCATCGGCATCGGCCGAAAGCTTGCCAGCGCCCTCGACTCGCCCGGAAAGAAAAGACAATGTTTTATCATCAGCATCGAAAAAGCCGAATTTGGCCCCTATTTCAACCGCCATGTTGCTGATCGTCATGCGCCCTTCAATGTCGATTGAGGCCGCGCCGGAACCCACGAATTCGATCGCTTTATACTGCGCCACCTCGGTCCCGAACGTGCCGGCAATGCTTAAAATGGCGTCTTTCGCAAATACTGCGCGCGGAAGCTCCCCTTCCAGCCGAAGTCGCACGGTCTCGGGAACCAGAAACCATAACTCGCCGCGAGCGAGCACGTACGCCATCTCCGTCGTGCCCAGGCCGGTTCCGGCAGCCGCGAGAGCGCCATACGTGCAGGTATGAGAATCGGTGCCGACAATAAGGTCGCCCGGGCGAACATGGCCTTGCTCCATCATGACTTGGTGGCAGATGCCCTCCCGCTCACCATAAAACGCTTGAATCCCGGCGTCCTTGACGGCATTTCTGATCATCATATGGGCGGTGGCCAGTCGTTCGGTCGGCGCCGGAACGTAATGATCGAACAGAACCACCACTTTGCGCGGATCCCAAATCTCACTGACGCCCGCCCCCATGAGCTGGAGCCAACTCATCGCGAAACCTTCATGCAGCATCGCACAATCGACTGGCGCCACAACATATTCGCCCGCCGAAACCTGTCGCCCGACCTTCGTAGAAAAAATTTTTTCGGCAATTGTCTGGCCCATGTGCATTCTCCCAGTAAAGAAGGAAGATGAAGAAAGCTGCCGCAGTATATACCATTCGGGATGATTAGAGCAACTGGAACATACTCGGGGTCAGACAACGGGCATTTATCGCCGCTTTCTATAGCGAAAGAAGAGCTTGGAAGTGATTCCCGCTGCTGTCAGATGCTTCGATCGAGATCAAGAAATTTACTCGAGCCGGGCTTCCCGTTCATTGAAGATCTTGCATATCCTGCCGTAAAAAAGAGGGCCGGCTCGACGGGAGCCGGCCCAACAGTGGAGAAAATAGGAGAGAAAAAGTCTCTCCTATCGAGACAGAATTTCGATTTCAATTCTTCTGTTTTCAGCGCGTCCTTCAGGAGTTTCGTTGGTGGCTATCGGCTGCGTTTCGCCCAGGCCGCGGGTAGACATCCGCGAGGGATCGACTCCCTTGGAAACGAAATAATCTCTGACCGCCTCGGCCCTTCGCTCCGACAGGGTCTGATTGTATCCCATCGAGCCGATGCTGTCGGTATGCCCTTTGATCTCCACCCGCATGCTCGGGTTATTCTTGAGAACCTGCACGTTCTGGTCGAGTACATCAAAGTACTGAGGCTGGATGTCGAATTTGTTGTATTCGAAATTGATGCCCTGGATGCTCCAGCATCCGACCGAATCGACCGTGGCGCCCTTCGGCGTATTCGGGCATCGATCCAGGTAGTCCGGCACACCGTCGCCGTCGCTGTCCGGCGGACAACCGTTTTCATCCACCTTCACACCTGCAGGCGTACCGGGACATTTATCGAGATAATCGGGAACGCCGTCTTTATCGCTGTCCAGCGGACATCCTCTTCCATCTACTTTTACGTTCGGCGGAGTGTTCGGGCATCGGTCGGCGGCATCGAGCACGCCGTCGCCGTCACTGTCCCTGTCGGTCCTCTCATAGAAAATTTGGGTAATAAAGTCTCTCATTCCCGCTTCGGATTGAAGCCGATCGGCGATCACAGCCATCCCGCAGCCGCTATGCTCTGCGACCGACTGCATTATCCTTCTGCCTTCCTCGGACTCGCCGACATGGATCGTATGAATGCACAGCCGGTCGCGGTACATTTCCTTGAGTTCCAGCACCGGCTCGATCGGATCGCGGCTAACGTTTTCGCCGTCGCTGACAACAAGGACCGCTATGTTGCCTTGCGTGTCTTCCAGATCGCCCTGAGCCTTCGTCAGCGCCCAGGCGAGCGGCGTATTCCCGCACCCGGCTTTGAGATCATCAATCAGGCTCGCCATTGCGGTGCGGTCATAGGATTGGATCGGCTGAACGAGAATCGTATCGTCATACGTGCTCTTGCCGAACGTGCGCATTCCGGCCGAGTCCAGGCCCTGCGGTATTCCGGAATTGAACGAGGAGAGAACACCCCTTTCAATCTCTATCTTGGCATCTTCCTTCATCGAACGGGAAATATCGGCGACCACCAGCAGGTTGTCGACGATCACCGTATATCCCAGCGCCGGCGGCGGCACGGGCTGCATCATGGCGAAACCAGGAGCTTCCGCCGGTGTTGTCGCGCATCCTGCAGCCGTAAGCAGACAAAAGAATACAATAAGTAGTCCTACCGTCTTTCGTTTCATAACATTCTCCCTTTTTGTACTGTCGAACTGTTTTCGCTGAACGTTTGTTGGCCAGCCAGATTCTGATCTGATAGAAACGATTCAGAACAAATATAGCCCTTCTAAGACGTTTTGTAAAGAGCAGAGGAAAAGGTTTCGATTAAAAATAAACAAGTTGCGCAGGAGGCATAGCGGCCTCTTGGGACGAGTGTCGCTCAACGAACATCCATGAAATGTTCCACAACCCGTCCAAATAATCCGGATGTCTGGAAATGCCGCAGGCGGATCAGTATAATAACCGCAACTTCCTGAAAGGAGAGTCATTATGCGGAACGGCAAGATCGTTCTCCTGGTCTTTGTTCTGTTTCTGAGCGGGTTTCAACCAAGCAGTTCGGCTCGGGCCGGTTCCCCCGGCCGCGCGGAATCAAGGAATGTGGAGCTTGTCGGTCACCTTGATATTGAGGGCGGGGGCATGGTCGATGTCCACAACGGAATTGCATACATCGGGCACATGGAGCCCCCATATGCCACCAGCATTCTGGACGTTTCGGATCCGGTGCGGCCGGAGATATTGTCTCGGATCGAAGCGCGTTCGCGCACGCATTCGCACAAGGCTCGGGCATGCGGAAATATCTTGATAATCAATTTCGAGCAGTATTCGGAATCAATGGCCGGTTACGTTTTCGATACGCTTTTTCGCAAACCCGAGAAAGTGGGGCTGGGTGTATTCGATGTGTCCGATCTCACCGCGCCGCGCGAACTTGCATTTTTTGAAGTTAGCGGCGTGAATCTGCAGAATGCGCCGGCAGGGGTGCATCGTTTCGAATTTGACTGCGAAAGAAAGCTGGCCTACATCAGCGCGACCGCCGATGGGTACCGCGGAAATATAGTCATGGTGCTCGATCTGAGCGATCCGGCGCACCCGACCGAAGCTGGGCGATGGTGGCTCTCAGGTCAGTATACGGCCGGCGGCGAAAAACCCTCTTGGCGCCGCAATAATTTTCATGTGCATCACCCGAACCGGCTGGACGACCGCCTGTACGTGCCGCTGTGGTTTGGAGGGTTTGCCATTGTGGATATCGAGAGCATGGCCAATCCAAAAACCGTAACATACCTGAACCCGAACCACAAATCGCCGATACATACCGCAGTGCCCGTGGCCCATGAGATTTCGGGGAAGAGGTGGCTCATTATTTTTGATGAGGATATCAGCGATGAGTGCGAAGACCCTCCGGCCTCGATGTGGATGGTCGATATCACGGACGAGCGGAATCCTTCGATCGTGTCTCAGTTCACCTTGCCCGAAGGCGGCAAGTACAGCCGCTGCGACGGCCAAAAAGGCAAGCGGTTCGGCGCTCATCAACCGCACGAGAAGATCGGCGAAGATAACCTGGTTTACTCTGCCTGGTTCTCCGGCGGATTGCGCATTATTGACATATCTGATCCGTACCACCCGAAAGAGGCCGGGCATTATGTTCCCAAGCCGGTGAGCCCATCGAAATTTCCGCAGACAAATGACGTCTTTGTGGATGAAGGCGGCCTGATATATATCATCGACCGCTACAATGGCTTGGACATCCTCAGATTCCGAAGGGAACCTTGAATCCACCTTTGCAACAGGATATAATACGCGCAGCATCCCTATCCCGCACATATGTTATTCTGCGAGGAGGCGCCCCGATGATCGATTTTGAACTGCCGGAACAGATAGTCGCAGCGCAAAAAGAAACGCATCAGATGGCTCTGAAGCACATGCGTCCGATCGCCCGCGAATATGATGAACGCGAGCACGAGAAGCCATGGGACTACATTTCCGTGATATGGGAAGATGTGAAAAAAGAGGCGGCCGATCAGCTCGCGCTGCTCGATCAGTCCGAGGAGCAGCAAAAAGACGCTCGGAAAAGAAGTTTCTTGCGCGCCGGCGGACAGCCGATGATCCTGACTGCCATTCTTGCAGAGGAACGCGCTTGGGGAGACGCCGGTATCAACCTGTGCAATCCCGGCCCCCGGCTCGGCGGAGCAGCAATCAATGCCGTTGGCACTCCTTCTCAAAAGCGGCGCTTCTTCCAGCGCTTCACCGAAGGTCCGCCCAAATGGGGCGCGATGGCGATTACCGAGGCCAATGCCGGATCTGATACGGCCGCAATCACCTGCACCGCTACTCGCGACGGCGATTCCTGGATCCTCAATGGTGAGAAAATCTTTGTTACCAGCGGCAAAATGGCATGTGAGGAAAGCGATGGATTTGTGGTAGTCTGGGCCACCATTGACAAGGCGGCCGGCCGCGCAGGCATAAAAAGTTTTGTGGTCGAAAAAGGGACGCCCGGCATGACTGTCACAAAGCTTGAGCATAAACTGGGCATTCGCGCGTCGGATACGGCTACCGTTATCTTCGAAGATTGCCGCATCCCGCTTGATAACATTCTCGGCAGTCCCGAAGTGCAGCAGAAGGGGACCACCAAAGGGTTCAAGGGCGTGATGGCCACGTTCGACGCGACACGGCCGGGCATCGCCGCCGGCGCAATCGGAATCGGGCGTGCCGCCCTCGAATTCGTCAAGGAAAAGCTGGCGGAGCAGGGGATCGAAGTGCGGTATGGTATTTCGCCTTATAAAATGAACGCCGTCGAGAAGGACATTCACAGCATGGAAGCAAACCTGAAGGCAGCGCGTCTGCTCACCTGGCGTGCATGCTGGATGCTCGACCGCAAGGAGCGCAACAGCCTGCAGGCCTCGATGGCGAAAGCGAAAGCGGGCCTGGCCGTCACCCATATTTGCCAGAAGGCGGTCGAACTGATGGGACCGCTCGGCTATTCGCGGGAATACCTGCTGGAGAAGTGGATGCGCGACTGCAAGATCAACGATATCTTCGAGGGAACCGGCCAGATCAACATGCTGATTGTCGCCCGCAATATCCTTGGCTATGGAAGGGATCTGCTGAAGTAGAATTTTCCGGCCGCCATCCACGCGAGGGGACCATAAGCCAGATTTCGCCAACTTACGAGTCGGGTGCCGGCATATGGCTGGATGAGATTGTCGCAAGCACCGCCGCCCCGAGAATCAGCATACCTCCACCGAGTGTTCTGAGCGAGGGCCTTTCTCCGAGCACCACCAACGCGAACAGGATTCCATATACCGGCTCCAACGCCGCCACCAGACCGGCTGTGCGCGCTCGTACCCGCCTCATTCCGCCTATGAACAAAGAATGAGCGACCGCAGTCGAAACGATTCCAAGGATAATTAGCAGCGCAACGTCTTGCACCCGGAGCCGAAAATCGATAAGGAACACAAGCGGTGACAGGACCATTGCGGCCCCGAGTTCCTCATATAATGCGATAGTCAATCCTGAATAGTTCCTGACGTATCGCCGGTTTAGAATGGACAACACGGCGAATGTCAGGCCAGAAAGAATCCCCCAAAGTACTCCGCGGGTGATGTCGTGCTCGATGTTCAAAGAAGGGATGATGACGGCTGTTCCCACACATGCGAGACAGGCAAGACCGATTTCCCGGATGCTGATTCTTTCATGAAAGAAGAAAGGCTCGATGAGGGAGGCGAAAATCGGAAATGTGGAGTACGAGAGCAACGCAATCGCAACCGTGTACACCTTTATCGATTGGAAAAAAGCAATCCAATGCACGGCCAGGAGCATGCCCAGCAACAGCAGAAACAATGTATCGCGGCTCGATCGCACTCTGTAGTTCAACCTGAAGAGTGGAATGATCCCCGCAAGCGCAACAGCCGCAAAGAGCACCCTCCCGAAAACAATTAAAGGGGGCGGCAAGAGAATTATCTTGCCGAATACTCCCGCCAGCCCAAACAGCGGTACGGCCAGATGGATTTGAAAGAGATGCCAGGAATGCGCATTTTCTTGGACAGGCGGAGAGTCAAGATGTGGAAGCGGTTCAGACAAGGGAATCCTCTGGGCATAAAGATCTGCCGCCGCACGCGTTCCGGGCCCCGGTCGGCATTTTCGCCATTATATCAAAGAGTCGGCTCAGGAAAAATAAGGGAAATGTCATGCCGCAAAATTGATGAGCAGAGCATCGAAGGCCCTTGCGAAGGAAGGACCTTTGCGAGGTTTCCGCGGAGTCCTAGAATCTCATCTTAAGAATCTCGACGAACCGCTGGAAACTCTTCTTCGGCGAGTGATTGTTGTTCGAGGGAACTTCCTGTTTTTGTGTGGCGGAGCGCGGTTTCAATCCGCCGGCAGGGATGGCTTCGCGTAGAGACGGCGGCTTCAGCAGCTCACTGGCGATGTGGCGGATACATTTTGATGCCGGCCGGTCGGGAAAAGCGATGCTATATGGTTTCCTTCTTTTTTCGGCCTCTCGGAACATCTCGCGGTCGTAGGGCACGAAACTCAGAAGCCCCATATCCAGCTTGAACTGGCTCCCATTGCCATTCCTGAAATGCTTCTGGGCCGTCGCATTGATTTTGTCAAAAACCTTCTGTCCCATCTCCACGGACTCGACCTGATTGATAATGAACCTGGGCGAGAACTCCGTTTTCATCTGGTAATTCTTCATTTTCTTTTCGAGCCTGGTCTCGATATCTTTGAATCGGAAATAGCATGCCTTCACGCAGGCATATCCGGAAACGATGTCCTGCGGAGTTGTCAAGATAATGACCTCATTCGCCGCGAGCGCGAAATCGAGAACGCTGTCGTCGATTCCCGCGCCAAGATCGAATACGACGACATCATAGTTCTTGCTGACTTCCTGAAAGTTGCGAATGAACTTCAACTTCTGCACGTAAGCCAGGTTCGCCAATTTGTATTCGCCCGACTGCCCGCCGATGAAGTCAAACCCGTAATCGGTGCCGGTAACAAGCTCAAAGATATCCTTCTCTTTGTTCAAAAAATCCATAAGCGTGTATTTCGGATGGATGCCCAGTTTGACTCCCACGTTAGCGTTTCCCAGATCCAGATCGATGAGCAGCGTTTTCACCTTCAGGGAAGCCAGGGAGCAGGCGAGGTTAACCGCGGTATGCGTCTTGCCGACGCCTCCTTTGTTCGAGACTATTGCAAAGATGCGCGTCTCTTTTGTCTTCTCGTCATCGATCTCTTTCCGGATCTCGTTTTCCAGCTTCTGCGCGTGCGATGCACGATAATTCCGGGTGAAATACTGCAGCTCGATCGATTCCAGGATGTCGGCTCGCGTGGAAATCAAGGGATTGATTTCCAGCTTGGCCGCTTTTGCCAGTTCCTCCAGAGCGTCAAGGTCCATCGGATCGCACATCGCAACGTCGAGAAACCCGCCGTTTATTCGGATCGGAATACACTTGTATTTTCGAGCCAGGTGCTCCGGAATGAGGTCGATCGCCTGCGGCTGAAGCGGAGTAGTAAACAGATCAACATACGAGATGCTCAGTTGGTCGGCCAGCGCGTGCGCCAGCCGGGCCTCATCAAGTATCCTCAGTTCGAGCAGAACCTCGCCGAGAGGCTTCAGGCTTTCCTTTTGACGGGCAAGCGCTTTCTCCAACTCCTCGTGAGTGATAATGGAGTGTTCAACGAGGAAATCCCCCAGCCTCGTATTCACAGCAATTTCCTTTCCCCTTTGTCTATCAGCATCTTGCTCCTGCAGGGGTAGATGAGTGGACGGTGGACGCACGGTCATCGATGGAATGAGCAATTACGGTGCCAACTTTTTTGTGCAATCATAAATGCTTAACATTAGTGTCGTTATGACTTGAAGACACAAAACTGTATCCTTGGGCGCGGCAAAAAAGGAACGGGAGTGCGCGCGTATGAGGGCTTTAGGCTCTGAATCGAAAAAGGCGAAGCGTTCTGAGAGAGGCGCGAGTTGCGGCAAGGCCTTTACGTGACTCGATCACGCCATGAAGGGAAAAAGGCCGAGCCTTCTGTGGCGACATTTCTTCTCGAAAAAAAGGATTCTATTGCGACGCGAGGATAGTCTGGCTCCGCTTGGGTCCAACGCCCACCAGTGTGGCGGGGCTATCCATCACCTCTTCAAGTTTCGAGACGTACCTTTTTGCCTCATCGGGTAGATCTGAGAATGAAGTGATCCTCGAAGTATCTGTGCGCCAGCCGCGAAACTCGGTGAATATCGGCTTACAGTCGGGAAGCATGTCGACTTGTTCGGGGAATTCCGTTATGTGCCGGCCGCGGTACGAATATTCCTCGCATATCTTGATAGTTTCCAGCTCATCGAGCACGTCAAGCTTTGTGACGGCGAGTTCCGTCAGGCCGTTGACGCGTTTTGCATGTTTTGCAACGAGGCAGTCGAACCATCCGCAGCGCCGCGGGCGGCCGGTTGTGGCGCCGAATTCGTTTCCGCGCTGGCGCAGGTATTCGCCGACGCCGTCCGTCAACTCCGTCGGCATGGGGCCGTTGCCGACGCGCGTGATGTAGGCTTTGACCACGCCAATGATCCTGTTGATCCGGTGCGGGCCGATGCCTGCTCCGACGCACACACCGCCGCTGATCGGGTTTGATGAGGTAACGTACGGATAGGTGCCGTGATTGATGTCGAGCATCGTTCCCTGCGCACCCTCAAAGATGACCGTCTTTCCCTGATCGAGCATGGTATTGATGGTCAATGAGGCATTGGTCGTATAGGGTCGGATTTTCTCGATGAGCGGATCCAATTCCGCCACGATCTGCTCAGCCGTGAAAGCCGGCAGATCGTACAGTTTCTCGAGGAGGATGTTCTTTTCCTTGAGAATGCTGTCCAATTTTATGACAAGCTGTCTCCTATCGAACAAGTCGCTCACGCGGATGCCCATGTAGGCGTGTTTGTCGGAGTACACCGGACCGATGCCGCGCGCTGTCGTTCCAATGCTGCCCGCTCCCTTGTTACGGGCGACATCGAGCGCCTTGTGGTAGGGCATAACCACGTGCGCGCTTTCTGAAATGAGGAGGTTGTTCCCGACGTCTCTCTGGCGGGCAGCCAGCTCATCGATCTCTTTGCTGAGCTGCTGGAGTTCGATTGCGACGCCGCTCGCAATAATGCACTTCGTGTTCGGGTGAAGTATTCCGGACGGGATCAGGTGGAAGATGAACTTTTCCGCATCAACGGCGACAGTATGTCCTGCATTTGCGCCGCCATTGAACCTGACGACGGCATCGGCATTATCGGCAAGAAAGTCGACGACTCTTGCTTTCGCCTCATCTCCCCACTGCGTTCCCACAACTACGTGTGCCGGCATGACGTTCCTTTCACAAAAAGCAGGCGCTTCGCCCTCTTTTGATTTCTGTTCCGGATCTGTCTCTGACCGTCAGGAAGGGAAGCTTTCGTCTGGCCGCAAACTCCGGGTCCCTTCCACCTCAGGGTTTCGGCGCCTTTCTTATGTACTTCATCCGAAGTTCATAGAGAATGCTCTTGAGCGCCTGTGCTTCATCCGGCGTCAGGTTGCCGGCTGTCTTTTGTTCGAGGATCCCCAATTCGTCTATCAGGTACTTTGCCCTGTTCAAATCCTCTATCGGCTCATTTGTTTCAGGGTCGGGTATTTCACCAAGGAAAAGAGACGCTTGCATCGCGAGTTCAGCCAGAAGTGTGCCGAAGCTGGCTTGCATTGGCGGGAAACCCGACGGTTGAGCGGTCCGGGCTTTTCCGGAAGGGGGTTTCTCCGGACCCTGCTCTTTCACTTTCTCCCGCTGGACTTCCTCTTTCCAGGATTCATCCACTCTCTTTTCTGTCATAAGAAAATCCCTCCACGTCCTGCCGCGTCAATAAATGACCTTCGTTAAGGGAAATTCTATTATTCCTTGGGCGCCTGCGCTCTTGAGACGGGGAATTATTTCGCGCACAACCTTTTCTTCCAGCGCCGTCTCAACCGCCACCCATCCCGGATCGCTCAAATTGGATATCGTGGGATTTTTCAGCGCCGGCAGTTCGGCCAGCACGTTGCTTAAATCCGCCCGGTTACAGTTCATTTTCAGGCCGACCATCCTGGCGGCATTCAGCGCCCCCTGCAGGAGCGTCGCCAGGTTCTCGATCTTCTGACGTTTCCATGAGTCTTGCCACGCCTGTTTGTTGGCGAAAAAGCAGGTCTGCGATTCGGTTACAACGTCCAAGATCCGCAATTTATTGGCGGCAAGCGAAGATCCGGTCTCCGTCAGTTCGACGATCGCGTCCGCGAGGTCGGGCGGTTTCACTTCGGTTGCGCCCCATGAAAATTCCACGGTCGCGCGGATTCCCTTCTGCTTAAGGTACTTCTTCGTCGTATTTACTAATTCAGTCGCAATCGTTTTTCCTTCCAGATCCTCCACCGATTTGAACGGAGAATCATCGGGAACGGCAAGCACCCAGCGCACCGTACCGATGCCGCGCTTTGAGTAAACAAGATCGGCAACCTGGACGACGTCCGCATCGTCCTCCTCGATCATGTCCAATCCCGCTATCCCGACATCCAGGATCCCATGACTGACATAGCGCGGAATCTCCTGTGCCCGGATCAATAAAGTTTCCAATTCGGGATCGTCCACGTGGGGATAATAAGAGCGCTCGTAATAGGTAATGGTATAGCCGGCGCGCCGAAATAATTCCTGGGTAGCCTCTTGCAAACTGCCCTTAGGAAGTCCCATCCTCAATTTATTCATATTTCGTCTCCGGCCGTCGGCCGGTCACTTTCCAAAGGGTTGGCTCTTCGGTTCAGCTTTTAGCGAAGCTTCTTCTTATGACGATTAGCGCGCATCTTCTTCTTGCGCTTGTGCTTTGCAATCTTCTTCTTTCGCCGCTTACGCAGATTGGGCATATCATCCCTCCTTTCGCAACACTATATTATACGCGGTTTCATAATCAGCGTCAAGAAAAGGTTGTTCTCGACTTTGCGCGGGGTGATTGACAACTGGTTGTCAGAGCCGCTATACTATACTGAAGCTAAAGCGATATGTTTTACTGTTTCGGCAATGTGCAAGCCAGGCCAGATTGCGCTCTCTAAGTGTGGCACCAACGCAGGTGACCAGCCTGACAGCGTTCACTTCGAGAATCTGATCTCCTTCTTTAGCTTTCGAAAAACTTAATATTCATTTTACTCGCGGGCGCTGTTGAAGCATAGTTTGCAAAAGGGGATTGGCGGAATCGGCTTTTTGTCCTCCCCTGGAATAGGAACACCGGGAATATCAACTCGTCCTGGCGAATGGAGGCGCAAATGAACATCTATGTAGGAAATCTGGCAAGGGGAGTAACCGAAAACGATTTGCGAGAGGCCTTTGCAGCATTCGGACAGGTTGCATCCGCCAAAATTATCACCGACAAATTCAGCGGTGAATCGAGAGGCTTCGGGTTTGTCGAGATGCCAGCCGACGCCGAAGCCCGCGAAGCAATTAACGGTCTGAACGGCAAAGACCTGAAGGGGCAAACGCTGAACGTGAACGAGGCCCGGCCTCGTCCAGAAGGACGACGGGAGGGCGGAGGACCGAGAGGCGGCGGCCCACGAGGCGGGGGATACCGTCCGGGCGGGCCCGGTGGAGCGAGACGGGGCGGCGGCGGGCGTCCGCGCTGAGTGAACCAGGGACGGCGGAATCGAAGAGCCTCCCGGCAGAAATGCTTTGGATGTCTTAAATAAATTATGGAAAGGAAGATGACTGAATGGTTGAAGTTTTTGTTGAAGGCGATGTCGACAAAGCGCTACGGCAACTGAAGAGAAAACTTTCGGAAGATGGTGATCAAAGGCGCCTCAAGGATCGCAAGCACTTCATGCCTCAAAAAGAACGCAGACGCAAGAAAGCGATCAAGGCCAGTCGCAAGAGACGGAGCAGATAACCGATTCCCAAAGGTTCAGCATGAAATCTGGCAAAGCCTGTTCAACGTCCTGCATTATGAGGGGCGCCTTCGGCGCGTGAATCTGTCCCCCTCATATTAAATTTCGGCCTGAGACCGGAATATCTGAGAAATTATCCGGCCTCAGGTCTTCCTGTTTGTTCTTTCTGTTGAATTTATACCTTCCGGCATCTGACCTCTCATCCTGTCCTGCTCTTCAACATTCACGCCCTCGGCCACCTCTCCGATCATTCGAAGAGGCGGGGGAACCGAAGGAAGGTCTGATAATCAGTGCCTCTTCTTGGTGCTCCCGTTATCTGAAAATAACTCGCGCACCTCGTGGAGTTTCTTCAGAATCTGAGAGATAATTTCTTCGGTCGCGAGAGCGGACAGCTTCAATCTCTCGCTGACTTCGGCGGAGGTGTTATAATAAGCCGCATCGATGCCCGCTCCTATTCCGCCCATAAGGCACATTGTGTCCGCGACATGAACCAGGTCGACTGCGAGCATTTCACCTGAATGCCATTCCGGTTGATGATGCCACCGGCAAACCTCGACAACGGACGGCGGCAAATTCCACGTCTCCAGCAGCGCCGCGCCGGTTTCGGCATGGTCTATGCCCAGAATTTCCTGTTCGGCCACTTCGAAAGATACCTTCTCCTCTGAAACCACCTTCTGAATCAAGTCAATGTCAATTTGGATGAAGCTGCCCAATACAACCTTCCCAATGTCGTGCAAAAGACCTGCAGTGAACATGTGCGCCGGCGTCTTCAAATTCAGATCGGCTGCCAACTCCTCACCTCCAACGGCGACAGCAATCGCATGCTCCCACAGTTGCCCCGCCGGCAGGCCGTAACCCGGAATCTCTTGCTGTGCCATGGGAGAGAAAGCCCATGAGACAATCATTTGAAAGATGCGGTTAGTCCCCAGCCGGACTATTGCGTCTCGGATCGAGGATATTCGATCGGAACAGCCGTAGTAGGCTGAGTTGGCCATGCGCAATATGTTAGCCGCCATTCCGGGATCGAATTCAATCGCCTTGACGATTTCCTTTATGTTCGTTTCCGGGCTCTGGAGCAGCCGCGCCACTTCGACTGCCGCCGGGGGCATCGCTTTTATGGTTGAAATTCTGGATATGATTTCATCCTTTCGATTCACAATCCCAACTCCTCATGCTTTTCTGCCCGCTCCGCATTGTCCCTTCTCGTTGGACAATCATATTTCGACACTTTTCGGGTTCAATTTTGTACGCCCAGCAGATAAATACAGGGTAAACGGGCAGTGCGGGGATTTTCCCGCGCCTTCCCGAAAGGAAGAGCATTTTTTATGCCTAAGATGAGAATTAATTTTTTGCTGATGCCTCGCCTCCGGCCACCCCTCTTCCACTTCAAGCATGAATTCCCCCGGCGGGTTCCCTCTCATAAAATTAAATTTCGCGCCGCCTCGTGGAATGAAAGTATTTGACAAAAATGCCGACAGTGGCATACTCTTTTCAGGATAAGAAAGGGTCGGTCGAATTTATATGGCTGAGAACAGACGAACATCTCTCTTTCCGTGGCATGCAGCGCACGGCGCCAACATAGCGAAATTCCATGGCTGGGATATGCCGCTGTGGTATGCATCCGGCGCCAAGAAGGAGCATCTGTCGGTCATCACCGCCGCCGGTATTTTTGATACAGGCCATATGGGCGCCCTCAGCGTGACCGGGCGTGACGCCTTCCACCTGCTCCAGTCGTGTTTCACAAAGGATCTGGAAAGATGCCTGGGCGGCGGGAAAGCCCCGCTCACTCCCGGCAGGTGCGTGTACGGCGTCTTTTTGAACGAACGCGGCGAAACCATAGATGACGCCATTGTCTATCAGCTCACTTCGCAGGATTATCTTGTGATTGTGAATGCGGGAATGGCGGCGGCAGTGGGCGATCATCTTCAAAGATATTCGGCCGCCCGGTCTGCTGGCGTTGCGGACGTTTCCGAAAAGATGGCGAAAATCGACCTTCAGGGACCGCACTCAGCGCGCATCCTGGCAAAAGTGTTGGCGGATGGTCCGGCGCTTTTGCGCAGTATGGTCTATTTCAGCTTTAAGGGAACTTATGAAAAAGCCGCCGGCTTTTCGGGGGTCCGGCTCGCGCGCGCCCGACAGATCTTGCTCTCGCGTACAGGCTATACCGGCGAGTTCGGGTTCGAATTGTTTGTCAATCCGGCCGATGCGCTCGAAATTTGGGAAACCCTTCTTGAGGCGGGCGAGGAATTCGGCCTTCTTCCCTGCGGTCTTGCGGCCCGCGATTCTCTGCGTGCGGGCGCCGTCCTGCCGCTCAGCGGGCAAGATATCGGCTCATGGCCGTACATCAATCATCCGTGGCTGTTCGCGCTGCCGTTCGCGGAAGATGGGCTGACGTTTACGAAACAATTCATTGGTGATATCGTTCTGCAGTTGCGTGAGGCGTCCGATCATACACTTGCATTCGTGGGGTTCGACCCGCGTAAGGCCTCCATCGGCGACCCGGCGCTCGGTATCGGATCTGATGGAAATGAGATCGGTCTCGCGCTGACGTGTGTCGCCGATCTGGCCATCGGCCGGGTTAACGGGGCCATCTGCAGCGTCGCCAGTCCCCAAAGACCTCAAAACTTCAATCCGCTGGGCTTGTGCTGCGGCTTTGCAAAAGTGCGCTCCCGGCTGGAACCCGGAACTCACGTGGTTTTACGGGACAAGCGGCGGGAAATTCCTGTCGAGATAGTTAAGGACATTCGACCCGACCGCACCGCCCGGCTTCCCATGAAGCATTTCCTTGGAGAGTAGGAGGAGAACGAATGAAAGAACTTGATGAGTTGAAGCTGCCGGACGATGTCCGATATTCCACCGATCACGAATGGGCGCGCCTGGAGGGAAATCATATACGAGTCGGCATTTCAGATTACGCCCAGGATCGGCTCGGGGATATCACTTTCGTTGAGCTGCCCGAGATCGGCGATATTCTCCATCAGGGGGAGGAATTCGGAACTGTAGAATCGACAAAGGCGGCCTCCGAGATGCTGACACCCGTCAGTGGAACAGTCGTTGCCGTCAACAATCTCCTCGAGGAGTCGCCCGGTTCTATAAATCAAGACCCCTACGGCAGGGGATGGATAATAGAAGTGAAGGCGCTCGATGTGTCAGAATATGACGACCTGATGACGAAGGACGATTATCGGAAGATGCTTGAGGGAACGGAATAAATGCGATACTTGCCTCATACCGACAGCGACGTAGCTGCCATGCTCGCAGTTATCGGCGTGCGTTCGCTGGAAGAACTGTTCTCTCCGATACCGGATGACTGCCGCCTTCGCGGACCGCTCACGCTTCCCGAACCGCTGAATGAGTGGGAGCTCGAGGGTTATTTCGAACTCCTTTCCAATACAACCGCCGCCGCCCAAGGATTCTCCTCCTTCATTGGAGCGGGCAGCTACGACCACTTCATCCCGGAATCAAACAGGCAGCTGCTCTCTCGTTCGGAATTCTACACCGCCTACACTCCATATCAACCCGAGATCAGCCAGGGAACTCTTCAGGCAATCTATGAATATCAAACGCTCACAGCCAGGCTGATGCAAATGGAAGTGGCGAATGCCTCGCTCTACGACGGCGCCTCCTCGCTGGCCGAAGCGTTGCTGATGTCCATTCGAATCACGAAGAAACCAACTGTGGCGATTTCCCGGTCGATTCACCCTCATTATCGGAGAGTGGCGCAGACGTATTTTGCGCCCACGGGCTACAGCGCGATCGAACTTCCTCATCTTTCTGACGGCCGCACCGACTACTCTTCTCTTCAGCAAGCCGGTGAAGTTGCTGCTGTGGTCGTTCAATCGCCCAACTTCTTCGGCGTGATCGAAGACCTGGATTCCGCCGCCGAAGCGGCAAGAGCGCATGACGCTCTGTTGATCGTCTCTTTTACGGAGCCGCTCGCATATGGAATCCTGAAACCGCCCGGTAAGTACGGCGCGGATATCGCTTGCGGCGAAGGACAAAGCCTCGGTATCCCGCAGTCATTCGGAGGGCCGGGACTGGGGATATTTGCCTCAAAGATGCAGTACGTTCGCAACATGCCCGGACGCCTCGTCGGACGCGCCCAGGATGTGGAAGGGCGAGGCGGATATGTCTTGACGCTCGCCACCCGCGAACAGCACATCCGCCGGCAAAAAGCAACGTCCAACATTTGCACCAACAGCAGTCTGTGTGCGCTGGCGGCGGCGATGTACATGGCTACACTCGGAAAAACGGGTTTCCGGGAAATGGCTCAGTTGAACCATGATAAGGCGGAATATCTCAAAGACCGGCTGCGCGAGAAAGGGTGCGAGCTTCCTTTCTCCGGCCCGACTTTCAATGAATTTGTCGTGCGCTTCCCCAATCCTGGCGATTATCGCCGGCTTCTCGAAAGGAAAGTGCTCGCCGGACTCCCGCTCGATGCCTATTATCCGGAACTGAAGGACCATCACCTGCTCTGCGTCACAGAGACGAAATCCCGCTCGGATCTGGATGCGCTCGCTGAGGAGGTCGGACGATGACTACTTTTCCCGGAGCCACCGGCCTGGTTTTCAACGAGCCGCCGTTATGGGAGATGGGAAAACCCGGGCGGTGCGCCGCGGACCTGCCCCGGCGCGACGTCGAACGCCGGCAAATAGATAATGCCGTTGCGGGCGACCCACCCGATTTTCCGGAATTGAGCGAGCCCGAGATCGTCCGTCATTACACACGCCTCTCCCAGTGGAATTTCGGAGTGGACAGCGGGATGTATCCCCTTGGCTCATGCACGATGAAGTACAACCCCAAACTGCATGAGAAATTGGCCGCCTTCAGAGGATTCGCCGAATTGCATCCTCTTTCGCCGGATTCGCTTTCTCAAGGCGCGCTGAAGGTGATGTCGGAATTGGAACGCCTTCTTGCAGAAATCACCGGGATGCAGGCCGTCTCTCTCCAGCCGGCGGCGGGGGCGCAAGGCGAACTGGCCGGCATGCTGCTCATTCATGCCTACCACAAGAAGAAATGCGGCCGCCGTACAAAAATCATTATTCCGGATACCGCCCACGGCACGAACCCCGCCAGCGCAGCGCTGTGCGGGTATGAGCCGATTCCAGTAAAATCGAACGAGAACGGAATCCTCTCTCCCGAATCAATTGCCGAAGCGATGGACGATCAGACCGCCGGCATCATGGTAACCAATCCGAATACGCTTGGGTTGTTTGAGGAACATATAAAGCAGATCGCCGAAATCGTACACCGCAAAGGCGGCCTCGTCTATTGCGACGGCGCGAACATGAATGCCGTCATGGGAATCGTGCGGATGGGCGAAATCGGCGTCGACGTATTGCACCTGAATCTGCACAAAACATTCTCGACTCCTCATGGAGGCGGCGGACCCGGCGCCGGCCCCATTTGCGTGAGGAAACATCTCGAGCCGTTTCTCCCCGTGCCGCGCGTGGTCGAGCGCAAAGGATCGTATGCGCTCTCGAGCGATTTTCCCGATTCCATCGGCAAGCTGCACTCGTTTTACGGAAATTTCTCGATCATGGTGCGGGCGCACGCCTATATTCTCAGCATGGGCGCCGATCTGAAGCGTGTCAGCGAGCTCGCCGTACTCAATGCGAACTACATCAAGGAACGTCTGAAGGGAACGCTTCACCTCGCGTACGATAGGCCCTGCATGCATGAATGCGTGTTCTCGGACAAGCTGCAAAAGAAGCACAAGGTCACCACTCTCGACATGGTGAAGCGGTTGATCGATTATGGGTTTCATCCGCCGACGGTTTATTTCCCGCTGGTGGTGGACGGCGCAATCATGATCGAGCCGACTGAGACTGAATCGAAAGAGACCATCGACGCCTTCATCGAGGCCTTCAAAACAGTTGCCGTCGAGGCCGAGCAGTATCCCGACCAGTTGCGCCGTGCTCCCGGGCGTACCAAGGTGAGACGGCTTGACGAGACGTCCGCGGCGCGACACCCATGCCTCGGCGGCTGAGGCCGTTGCCGCAAGAGGCAATTCATTAGCACTACGTGGAGCCGGACAGATGAAAAAGTATATGATCCTCTTCCTGGTCGGCAAGGACCGGCCCGGAATCGTCGACGAGGTCTCCAGTTTCCTTTTCACGCGGGGCGCCAACATCGAAGATAGCCGCATGGCCGCCATGGGCGGACGATTTTCCATCATGACGCTGTTCTCCTGCCCGGAAGAGCACATCAGCGCGATCAGAGGAGGAATCCCGGAACTGGCCGGCTCGGGATTCGAAGTGTCGCTGCATGAAGCTGACGACCCCGCCTTGCTCCCGCACCATCCGGAACTGCCGTTGCGGATGGAAGTCATCGCGATGGACCATCCGGGAATCGTTCAGCGGGTGGTCGCAATCCTGCACCGGCACAACGTCAATATCCATTCGCTCGAAACAAAGGTTACCAGCGCCCCGCTTTCCGGGACTCCGCTTTTCGATCTCCTGCTGGACGCAGCCGTGCCCGCCGAAGAATCCATCGTGAAAGTGAAAGAAGAACTCTCCGCCCTCGCCGCCGATATGAATCTGGACCTGAGTTTCTTATGACGATGCCTCAAAATTTCCCGTCGCTATGGATGCCACTCAGAAAGAACTGAAATCGATTCTCTTGGAATCCGGTGCAAACCTCGTCGGTTTTGCCGACGTGTCGGATATGGCTTTTCACGGCGAAATATATCTGACCGCCGTTTCTATCGGGATATCTTACGACCGGGGGATTCTTGATAACTGCGAAACAGACGTGGACGCCTTTGAGAGACATCTTCAGGATACTAAGGACAGAATGAAACGAATTCTGGAAGTCTGCGGAGATTACCTGCAGAAAAAGGGATCCACAGCATGGATTCCCCCAATTTCCAAGAACCTGCCGGGCCTGCTGAGCGATTTCCCGCATAAATTGGCTGCTACGAAGGCAGGATTAGGATGGATCGGAAAAAATGCACTATTCGTGTCCGCAGAGTTGGGCTGCGGTCTTCGCCTGGCAACAGTGTTAACAAAATCTTTCATGCCCTGTGTTAACAAAATCTTTCATGCCCTTCGGTAAACCAGTGACCCAAAGCAGATGCGGCCAATGCGCTGCATGTGTGAGGGCATGTCCTTATGGAGCTATCAAGGGCGCGGACTGGCGCGCAGGTCTGGAAAGAAAGAGCATGATCGCCCCTTTCCTTTGCAGTCGTAGAAGAGAACAATTCCGGCCGCAACTGGGATATAAGCATCCTTGCGGCTTGTGCATTAATTATACTAAGTTAAGTAGTTAAGAGCTGTCAAATCGTGGAAATCTCGTCTGGCACCACGGGCAGTAGCCACCCATTCTAATCAGGAGGACCTGGA
>QZKU01000055.1 GCA_003598085.1 Candidatus Abyssobacteria bacterium SURF_5 | reverse complement strand
AGATGATACCACAAAAAGAGGCTATTGTCAACCATAAATTAATATCTTGAACTATAGTTCAACAACTTTAATCGTCGGACAGTCTCACAGTCCCCTTCGAGCTTCGGGGACAGGCACCATTCTATCCCGCGAGGCGCCCTGCTGAAGCAGGGTTAAGAAACGGGATTTCGCTGCGCTCAACGAGGTACTTGAGATAATTCCGTAAATGGAGCCAGTCCCCTGCGCGTTGGGTAAATGGAGCCAGTGACCTTCGCGTTGGGCCAGTGACCAAGAAGTAATAGCCCCGCAGGAATGACGGCCCAAAGAGCGCCAGCGCTGGATAACTTGTAATAGCGCTGAACTGTTCTTAATATTCGCTAGACCCCGGTGTGTCCGAAGCCGCCGTGTCCGCGCTCGGTCGAATCGAGTTCGGTCGCTTCCTCGATGGCTGCCTGGATTACGGGCGCAATGATCAGTTGAGCGATGCGATCGCCGCGCTTGACGTGGACCGTTTCCTTTCCCAGGTTCACCAGCAGCACTTTCACCTCTCCGCGATAGTCGGCGTCGATAGTTCCGGGTGCGTTGAGGATAGTCAGGCCGTGATTCATGGCGAGTCCGCTTCTTGGGCGCACCTGGCCTTCGTATCCGGCGGGAATGCTGAAGGCGAGTCCTGTGGGGATACGCGCCGATTGGCCGGGCGCGATAGAAACCGGTTCCTCGACGGCGGCGCGGAGGTCAAACCCCGCGCTGAGCCGGCTCATTTTCTCCGGCAGCGGCAGGTCTTGATTGTGGGGCAGCCGCATTACTTTGACGGTAATCATCAATGGATTCTTTCAGTAAAGGCTTTGTTTTTTAACCGCAAAGGCGCAAAGAGCGCGGAGGAAACATACAAGAGAACATGTCTTTGCGGTTGAATATTCTTTTCGGTAAATGCGTTGCCCGGACTTTCTCGTTTCGGAAACAAGATTTAATCAAATCGACATCGGATTCAAACTATAGTTCTCTGACTTCGAGTTTCTTGATCGGTCCGAGGGCGACGACGTTGAGCAATTCGTTTCGAAACAGGTCGTTGGCAAGCCTGAGGATATCGTCGGCGGTCACGGCATCGATGTGCTTCATAACGGTCGAAAGGGTTTCGACGCGGCCAAGCGAGAGGATCGAGCGAGCCAGGCGGTGCATGCGGCCCGAAGTGCTTTCGAGCGAGAGAACGATGTTGCCTTTTAGCTGTTCCTTTGCACTTCGGAGTTCGTCGTCGGGCACCTTTTTTCTCTTGAGCGAGGTCATTTCGTCGAAGATTATATCCGCCGCCTTCTGTGTGTGTTTCGGGCTCAAAGCGGCATAGACGCCGACCAGCCCCGTCCGCTCATATGAGCTCACGAAAGTGTTTACCTGATACGCAAGCCCTTCGTCCTCTCTGACGCGCTGATAGAGTCTTGAAAGGGGGGAACCGCCGAGGATATTGACCAGCAGGTTGAGCGGATAGCGCAACGGGTCGTCGGCGGGCACGCCGGGCAGTCCGAGAGAGAGATGGACTTGCCCGATTTTGCGAAAAAAAAGCTTTTTGATTGCGCGCACGTTCGGCGGGTCGTACACGCGGCGGTTATCGGTTCCTTCGATTCCGCCGAAATGCCGCTCGAACAGGTCCTTGAGCGCATCGTTATTGAAATTGCCGGCGGCGGCTATGAGGATATTCGAGGGGACGTACCAGGTGCGGTAGTAGTTCTTGACCGCCTGCAAGTTGAGTCGCGCAAGCGAGCGTTTGGTGCCGGTAATGGTGAATCCGAGGGAATGTCTTCGCCAGATAACGGCCGAGAGCAAATCGAGCACGTGCTCTTCCGGCGTGTCGATATAGGACTGGATTTCTTCGGCGATGACGGCTCGTTCCTTTTCGAGATCGGGGAACGTGGAGTTGATGAGGATGTCGGCCAGGATTTCGGCCGCGAGATCGATATGGGTATCGAGGATTCTGCTGTAGAGCGTTGTATATTCGCGGCTGGTAAAGGCATTGGCGGAGCCGCCCACCCCCTCGAGCGACTCCATGATCTGCCGCGCGGTGCGGGTTTTGGTTCCCTTGAAAAACAAATGTTCGAGCAGGTGCGAAACTCCGTTGTTCTCCCTGGTCTCGTTGACGGAACCAACCCGCATCCACACCCCGAGCGTGGCCGATCTGAACTGGGGCAGCCGCTCGGTAATTACCTCAATACCATTTGACAGGTGGTAGCGCCTCAGCAAGTCAGACTCCCACACCGAGCTCTTTGTCGGCGGCCCGTTTGCTGAGATTGATCCGGTTTTGCCTGTCGATCTCGATGCACTTCACGGTGACGGTATCGCCCTCGTTCAGCACATCTTCGACTTTATGAACGCGCTTGTCGCTCAATTCCGAAATGTGAACGAGTCCCTCTTTCCCCGGCAGGATTTCGACGAAGGCGCCGAACTTGAGGACGCGCTTGACCTTGCCGGTGTAGATTTTCCCGACTTCGACTTCTTCCACGAGTGCGCGTATCATGTTGTACGCCTTCTCGCCGGACTCCGGGTTGACCGCCGCAATCAGGACACGGCCGTCGTCCTCGACGTTGATCTCGGCGCCGGTCTCGCTCACGATGCTGCGGATTATGCGGCCGCCCGGTCCGATGACGTCCCTGATTTTCTCGGGATCGATCCGCATATGAATGATCTTCGGAGCGTGCCGTGAGATCTCAGCTCTTGGTTGAGCAATGGCTTCGAGCATCTTGTCCAGGATGAAGATTCTGCCTTCGCGCGCCTGTTCGAGCGCTTTTGAAAGCGTGCCGAGATCGAGTCCCTCGGTCTTCACATCGAGCTGGAATCCGGTGATGCCGGTCTTGCTGCCCGCGACCTTGAAGTCCATGTCGCCCAGATGGTCTTCGACGCCGAGGATATCGCTCAGGATAACGGCCTGATCGCCCTCTTGCACGAGTCCCATCGCGATCCCGGCCACCGGCGCCTTAATGGGGACGCCGGCATCCATGAGCGAGAGTGTGGCTCCGCAGACGGTAGCCATTGAGGACGAGCCATTGGATTCGAGGATGTCGGAGACCACGCGGATGGTGTAGGGGAACGCTTCGAACGTCGGCATCATGCTGGTGATGGATCGTTCTGCGAGGGCGCCATGTCCTATTTCGCGGCGTCCCGGACCTCTGATCGGTTTCACTTCGCCGACGCTGAACGGCGGGAAGTTATAGTGGAGCATAAAGGTCTTCTTGTATTCTCCGAACAGCTCGTCCATGATCTGCTCGTCGGTTGAGGTGCCGAGCGTGGTGGCAACGAGCGCCTGGGTCTCTCCGCGGGTGAACAGCGCCGACCCGTGCACGCGCGGGAGGATGCCGATTTCGCAGGTGATCGGCCTGATCTGAGTCGGTCCGCGGCCATCGGCGCGCACCTTCTCCTCGAGGATCATCTTGCGCATCAGGCCCTTCTCGAGGTCATGGAAGGCGGCATTGACCTGCTTGAGCTGATCTTCGGATGCGTCCTGGAACTGTTTGGTGATCTCCTCGAGCACGGCAAGCGTCTGCTCCTGGCGCTTCTGCTTGTCGGCGATCCGAAGAACTTCGTTCAGCCGGGCGATCGCAAGCGAACGAACCTGGTCGACGATGCCCTGGTCGAGCGTCACCTGCGGCTGGGGAGACTTGAATTTTCCGCACCGGCCTACCAGTTCTTCCTGAATCTTGATCGTATCTTTCAGCATCTGATGGCCGAATTCAAGCGCGGCGAGCATCGTTTCTTCATCGACTTCTTTCGCGCCTCCCTCGACCATCAGGATGGCGTTCTTTGTTCCAGCGACAACGATATCGATATCGCTTTGTTCCAGGTCCTCCTGGGTCGGATTCGCGGCAAACTCGCCGTTGATTCGGCCGACTCTGACCGCGCCCACAAGCCTGGTAAACGGAATTTGTGAGACGGCGAGCGCCGCAGACGCCCCGACTATCGAGAGGACATCGGGGTCGTTTTGCTGGTCGTGCGAGATGACGGTGGCCATGATTTGCGTTTCTCTGATCCATCCGTCGGGGAACAGAGGCCGCAGCGGCCTGTCGATCAACCTGGATGTGAGCGTTTCCTTCTCGCTTGGTCTTCCTTCACGCTTGAAGAAACCGCCGGGAATTTTGCCTGCCGCATATGTTTTCTCGCGGTAGTCGACCGTGAGCGGCAGGAAGTCGATTCCCTCGCGAACATCGGGCGAAGCGACGACGGTAACGAGGACGGCCGTATCGCCATAGAAAACGGTGACGGCGCCATCGGCTTGTTTGGCCATTCGGCCGGTTTCAAGTATGAGATCGTGTTTTCCGAGTTTGGTTTGGGTTCTTTCAGTCATTCCAACTTTCTCCAATTTGTATTAGGCACATTTATGTGAAATCGGCGCCGTTGCGTCGAGCAACGGGCGCGAGTTGCCTCCCGGGTGTCTTGAGGACGCGGGAAAAGGTCATTATCTTCTCAGTTTCAGTTCGTCGACCAGTTTGCGATAGCGCTCGACATCTTTCTTTCTCAGATAATCCAGCAGGCTTCGTCTGCGCCCGACCATCTTGAGCAGTCCCCGGCGGGAATGGTGGTCCTTCTTATGTTTCTCGAAATGGCCGGTCAGCCCGTTGATACGTTCCGTGAGGAGGGCGACCTGCACTTCGGCCGAGCCGG
This sequence comes from Candidatus Abyssobacteria bacterium SURF_5, assembly GCA_003598085.1. Lineage (NCBI taxonomy): Bacteria > Pseudomonadati > Candidatus Hydrogenedentota > Candidatus Abyssobacteria > Candidatus Abyssobacteria bacterium SURF_5. The sequence continues at coordinate 24,311 of QZKU01000055.1, read as the reverse complement.
TGTCTCCTTCGTGTACCTGGTGTTTCTTGATGAGGCGGTTTTTTTCTTCCTTGTTCATAGTCATACAGAAGTGTCCTCCTTTTGATGGTGAATCCCCATTCCCCAGTAGGCGTCGGAGTATCGCCAACCGAGCAAATGGTTCCGAGGCTCAACTGCGGTTACTTGTCAGTCAGAGCATCAATACCGGGAAGTGTCTTCCCTTCAAGCATTTCAAGTGAAGCGCCGCCGCCGGTCGAGATGTGCGACATCTTGCCGGCCAATCCGAATTGCGTCACGGCCGCGGCGGTATCACCACCTCCGATTACCGATATCGCGCCTGATTGCGCGATTGCTTCCGCTATTTTTCTGGTTCCTTCCGCAAAGAGCGAAATCTCGAACGCGCCGAGAGGGCCGTTCCAGACAATTGTTTTTGCATCCCGCAGGGTGTCTGAAAACAGGGTAATCGTTTTCGGGCCGATATCGAGCCCTTTCCATCCGTCGGGAATATCCTTTTGCACTGTTCTTACTTTTGCATTTTCGCTTAGCGTGTCGCCGATAACGTGGTCGACCGGCAGCAGGAACTGTTTTTTCAGTCTTTGCGCCTTTTGCATCACCTCGCGAGCGACGTCGGTCTTATCCGGTTCGAACAAGGAATCGCCGATTTTCACGCCGTTTTCATGCAGGAACGTATAGGCCATCCCACCGCCCACAAGAAAGATGTCGGCTTTATCGAGCAGATTATTTATCGCATCGATCTTGTCGGATACTTTCGCGCCGCCGAGAACGGTAACAAACGGTCTGACCGGTCGTGAAAGGACCCTCGAGAAATATTCGATTTCCTTGGCCATCAGGAATCCGGCAGCCGACTGCTTGACGAATCGGGTGATGCCTTCGGTGGAAGCATGAGCGCGGTGAGCCGTTCCGAATGCGTCATTGATATATACATCGGCGAGCGCGGCCAGTCTCTTCGAGAACTGCTCGTCATTTGCCTCTTCCTGCGGGTGGAAACGCAGGTTCTCCAGCAGGACGACTTCACCCGGCTTCATCTCGTTGACAGCTTTTTCGATCTTGTCGCCGACGCAGTCATCGAGTTTTCGAACCGGTTTCCCGAGGAGTTCGCCCAGACGATGCGCCACAGGATCCATCCGGTACTTGTCGACGATTTTTCCTTTCGGGCGGCCAAGGTGCGACGCCAGAATCACTTTGGCGCCGCGTTCGACCATATAGCGTATGGTCGGCAACGCGGCCGAGATCCTGGTATCATCGGCAACTTTTCCGTCATCGAGAGGAACATTGAAATCGACCCTGACGAACGCGCGCTTCCCATCCAATGCTACATCTTCGACTGATAGCTTATTCATGAAGGTTTCCTCTGCGAATCCGTTGGCTCAGCGGCCTGTGGTGGAGTAGCCGAACTTGTGAAAACGACTCGGGAAACAAGTGAGTCTCCGATTTGGTCCAGGTCAACAGTTCGCTACCCTGCCATCTTGACGATGAGGTCGATGCAGCGGTTTGAATAGCCCCACTCGTTGTCGTACCAGGAAACCACCTTGAGCATCTTCGGTCCCATGACCATGGTAAGTTGCGAATCGAAAATTGAGGATGCGGGATTCCCGATGATGTCGACGGAAACGATGGGGTCTTCGCAATACTCGATGATTCCCTTGTGCGTCGTCTGAGCCGCTTTTTGAACGACGCGGTTGATTGCATCCACTGAGACTTCCTTTTTGGTTGCGGCTACCAGATCGATCACCGATCCGTCCACAACCGGCACGCGCATGGCGAGTCCATCCAGTTTTCCATTCAGTTCCGGCATAACTTTTCCAACCGCTTTCGCCGCGCCCGTCGTTGTGGGAATGATGGAAACGGCTGCCGTTCGCGCCCGCCTGAGATCCTTATGAGGGGCATCTATGAGGCGCTGATCCGAGGTATATGCGTGCACGGTGGTCATCAGGCCCCACTCGATGCCGAAGGTTTCATGAAGCACTTTTGCCAGAGGCGCCAGGCAGTTGGTCGTACAAGAGGCGTTGGAAATGATAAGATGCTCGGGTTTCAGCTTGTCGTCATTCACCCCGAGCACGATCATCGCATCCACATCCCCTTTTGGAGGAACTGTTAACAACACTTTTTTTGCGCCGGCAGCCAGATGTTTTGCGCAATCTTCGCGTTTACGGAAGATGCCGGTCGACTCGACTACGACTTCCACGCCGAGGTCTTTCCACGGCAGCTTTGCGGGATCGCGCTCGCTGAGAACACGGATTTCAGAGTTCCCAACGAGGAGCATATTATCTTTTGCCGTAACTTTCTTGGGAAGCATTCGATGAGTTGAATCGTATTTCAATAAATGAGCCAGTGTCGCCGCATCGGTTATATCGTTTACGGCAACCACTTCAATTTGTCCATTGCTGCTTGCCGCACGGTATACCATGCGGCCGATGCGTCCAAATCCGTTAATTCCCACTTTCAGTGGCATTCTCTCTCTCCTTCGTGTGCAATTTTATTCTCAGCCCATAAAAAATTATTATGTCACAAACAAAAAAATAAGTCAATTATTACAACTCTATCAGAAGCAGATATATATGAATGATTTCCAACTGATTCCAACTGTTTTTTCAGGGCGCTCGATGCGGGCCTCACTACTTATTATAATACAAGAGGCACAATTTTTACCAATAAGAACCAGAAAAGCCGCAAGTCTAATTTTGATGCTGCGTTCGAATCTGGATTTCGCCACCGACTTTGATTTCTTCAACCAGGCCGGAATCGGATTCCGCCTGAGGAGGGGCGAGGGCAGATGTTGCGCAGCCGGTGAAGAGGCACAGGATGGAGATACAGAACGGTAAGAGCCGCATAAATTCGTTTTCCCTTTCTTCATCTCTTCGGTCAGTGCATACAGTATATCAGATTCTTTTCTGATGCCGGCTGTCGGCCGGGAGCGGAGGAGGGTGTGCCTTTGAGAATCTTCCGTGGCAGAATCCTGCAGACGAGTTCAATCCGGGGGGCGGATGAAAGCGAAGCATTTGACAAAGCAGGATTAATATGTATAATTATAGAAAGGCAGATGAAGGAGCCTTGCGCATTTTCCAAGGCTCATTTTTTTTGAAGGCGCATTCGGGATGAGTGCCGATGCGGAGCGATGGGTGGGTAGCTCAGTTGGCAGAGCATCGGCCTTTTAAGCCGGTGGTCGAGGGTTCGAATCCCTCCCCACTCACCATTCTGTCCCCATCGTCTAGTGGCCCAGGACTCCGGCCTTTCACGCCGGCAACAGGGGTTCGACTCCCCTTGGGGACGCAAGCGGTTTCCCCCGTCCAAACAGGTGGTTTTGGGCGGGGGATATTTTTTTTGACGCGGCATCGCAGATACAGCAGCGCGCACCAAGTTATCTTTTCAGAATCGGAAATTCTGTGAGGCGGAGATTTGTGCAGCCGTAGGGGATCAGCTCGAGAATTTCTTCAGGCGCCGAAGATAAAACAGGGCCGAGGGGCGGGCGAGCCGCCGCGTTTTTTTCGAGCGTCCAATCGCGCACTTGTCTTCCTTTTACGTGAGCGCGCACGGGCGCTCCCTCAGGTGAAAAGGGACAATTGCCGGGCGGAGACGCCTCGAATGCGATCGATGCTTCGAGGCGGTTCTTATCGACATCAAGCGCATAATTCCATGAGGTAGCCGGATAAACTTCCCAATCAGCATGAGGGGTCTGCCCTCCGATCTGTTTCCAGTCGCCGCCGATATTCAGCGAGTATACCAGCGGCCCGCGCTCGATTGAAATCGCTTCATTGTATCGATTCTGTGCGCGCGCCCGCATCGGAAGGCGCACGAGGATTTCCGTGTTTTCCTTCCAAAGACGTTCGAGAGTAAAGAACGTGCCTCCGCTTGAAGATGTGAAAATCTGGTGGTCAACCTGAATTTCCGCCGCATCCGCCCAGGCGGGTATCCGCAGGCTCAGCGGAAACTTCAGAGATTGATCGGCGTGAACAGCAATTCGTATCTCGTCTGCAAACGGATAGTTGGCCTGCACCTCGATCCGAACCGGCGCCCCCCTCAGTTCAGTGCGAACGGTGCATGGGGCATAACATATAGCAGCAAGCCCATCATCCAGCGTCGCCATCCAGAGATGCGAGCAGAATTTCGGCCAGCCCTGGTGCATGTTGGCGGTACAACAGCCGTAGTTGGGTTCGAGCCCAAAAATGTTTGCGTCTTCCCGATTGTCCGTGTAGATACGTTCCTCCGAGATTTTGCAGATGACCTGGTTTGCTTGCTGAATATACTGATGCGCCCACATATCTGGCGTGAAGGCGGCGGGCAACGCATTGAAGGCGATCCGTTCGAGCCGGTCGGCAAGCCTTGGATCGCCGAGAATCGGCAGCAGCGTTTCCAGCGAAAACATGTACTCGACAACCGCGCACAGTTCAGTTCCCTGTGACGGATTCAGGCCGGCCAGATGTTCGTCGCCCGTGAATACGCCGGTCGCCTGTCCATGATAGACATCCAGCATATGAATAATGTTCCATACGGCATCGCGATCGACGGGATCGCGCGATTGCCGGTACCACACACCGGGCTGCTTGATTCCCATCGCGTTATTCACGACGTGCGTGGCGAGAAACGCTCCATTTGCCATGCTTTCTTCAACATTCGTTTTCTCTTTGAAGGCGAATTCGGAGAAATTCTTTCGCCAGTCGAATCCTTGCTCGAACGCTTTTGTGGCGAGCCCGAGCAGCCATTGTTCCCGGGTGCGCTCGTAGAGCCAGTGAATGCTTAAAACGAGATCTGCCCAGCGAACCTGTGCCCACATTTGAAGCGGCGTCTCATCGAGGACGGCATCGAGTCGCCTGAGAAAGCTTCCCATTGAACGCATCGCGCGCTGGTCGCCCGTTGCCTCGTGGTACTGCGCCAGCGCCTTCAGCACGATGAATGCGGGCCAGGGATCATACCTGTAGCCATACATCACATCCTGTATCGGTCCGAGCCAGCCATCCTCATGTTGGAGATTAAGGATGCGATCGACCCAGAAATGAACCTTTCGTTTAAGCCTTTCGTCATCCAGCAGAAACGCGAGCGGCACGATTCCATCGAGCCAATATGGACCGCGCTCCCAGCCCTCGGCCTTCCCGCCTATCCACTGACTATCGGAGACATCGGGCCAGAAGTCATCAAGGTGTCCGCTCAGGCCCCGGGCCTGGATTTCAAGCTGATTCAGGAGCCAACCGGCAGGGCGAATCTGCCCGAGCGGCAGGGGGCTGAATACTTTGGTCACGAGACCGCCGGCAATATCTGATTTCATGATCGTTCAGCTAGATTTGCGGTGCCGCAGCGGGACGAGCGAGGTTGCGGACATCTCTCGCGAACCGTTTCCCCAGCCACATCATAAGCGAGGGGCTGATCCGGTGCAGCATCCAAAGAATTTTTGCCATGCGGGTTATTACGATTGTGGCTTGATTCCGCTCGACACCGTTGAGAATAGCGCGCGCACATACGTCGGCCGGCATAGTTTCGGGGATTTTCTCGAGGACTTTTTCTCGATCAAGTCCGACGATTTTCGAATTATAGAGAATAGGCGTCTCAATAAAACCGGGGCACACCACGCTCACCTTCACGCCGTAACCGTCGCCCTCCTGCCTGAGCACGTGCGAAAGGCCGACGACACCGTACTTGCTTGCCGTATAGGAAATCTCGCCGGGCACGGGGACCAATCCGGCGAGGGACGCCGTATTAACGATGTGTCCAAAACCCTGCTTCACCATGAGCGGATACGCCGCGGCAACTCCATTGACCACGCCGTAGAGGTCGACATCGATGACCGAGCGCCAGTCCTCGTACGAAAATGAGCGAGTCTCGCCCACTACCGCGATGCCGGCGTTGTTGAAGAGATAATCAAGGCGGCCGTGCTTTTCCCGGACGCTGGCAACGAGGGCCTGAAAGGCTTCGGGATCGGCAACATCGAGGCGGAAGCTCTCCGCCCGAAAGCCTGCCCGCCTTATTGATTCAACCGCTTCCTCCAGCAAGCGCTCGTTTACATCGGCAAGAACAACGACTGCTCCTTGGCGGGCAAGCTCAGTTGCAACAGCGCGCCCGATTCCGGAAGCTCCGCCCGTAATTAACGCTATTTTTTCGGTAAAGAATCCCATGTAGCTTCCCCCCGTAACCTGATCAAGCCAAAGGAAACGTATTGAAGGAAATCATACTTCATTGACGCAACCACATTCAAGAAGAACCAGGAATCCCGAGTGCAAAAAAGAAACCACCCGCTTTGCCTGCGGGTGGTTTCGGGGGAGATTTTACGAGCGGTTACTCTTTGCGGTTACTCTTTAAAGAACGACCACACCTCTTCGCTGGTGACGACGCTGAGCGGCTTGATGGATTGGTCGGCGCCGCGCACGCGCCAGTAGACCTGGCTGCCTGAGGGAATCCTGTTCCAGACGGAGAGCGGCATCGTCCAGCTTGTTTCGGAGATGATCAGGCCCATGTTTTCATATGTTGACCATGTTTTGGCGAAATCCGAGGTCGCGCTCGCGTCGACCGCGTAACCATTGTTGACGCCGCCGTCGGCGCTCCATCTGAAGATTGGCGGAGCTGCCAGTGGCTGAAGATCAGCGGGCCCCAGCAGATGTATAAGGGAAAGCGGCAAATTCAAAAGCTCATCCGATCCTATATCGTAGCCTTGATCCTGCGGGCGCGAGTGGCCATCGATGTCGATGGCGGGCGCCCCCGCAGCCGTTCCGGCGTCGATGCAGGGCGAGTCCGCAGTGAGGTGGTAATCATCCAATCCGGCAAATACGGGATCGGCGTCGATGTTGCCGTCGCCCCAATTCAGAGTACAATCCGGATCGGCATGCGTCGCCGATTGTCCGCCATTCACGTCGCTGTAGCTGATCGTGAGAGTGGAGAGCTGAGAAAGACATATCTCTGCCCCGGTTGTCGCTGAATCGTTCCAGAAAATGGTGTTGGCGACAACGGGCGAAGCGGAATCGCGGCAATACATGCCGCCGCCGAAAGAAGCGGTATTGTTGCTGAATGTCGAATTCATCATTAAGGGAGCGGCGTCCGTATAACAACAGATTCCGCCGCCGTGATACGTGGTGGCCGAGTTGGCGGTGATGGTGCAGTTGGTGATAACGGGAGCGGATTCGCGGCAGAAAATGCCGCCGCCGGACCAGCCCGCGGTGTTTCCGCTGATCGTGCACCCGCTGACGGCGGGGGAAGAATTGTAGTCGCTGAAGATCCCCCCGCCCCAGAATACAGCCGTATTGCCGGTGATCGTGCAGCCGGTGATCTGCGGATGAGAATTGTTGTAAGCGGCTATGCCTCCGCCATAATTGTTGCTGTAATTTTCGGTGAGGGTGCAGCCGGTTATTGTCGGCGATGAATTCTTCAAGCAGTAAATCCCACCGCCCGAGTGGTTGGCCCAGTTACCGGTGATGATGCAGTTGATAATCGTTGGCGAGCAATTCAGGTCGCACAAGATTCCGCCGCCGTAATCATCTGAGGTATTGCCGGTAATGATGCAGCCGCTGATAAGCGGGGACGAATTCTCCGAGCAATAGATGCCGCCGCCCTGGTAGTCGATAGCCTGGTTCCCGCTGATTGTGCAGTTAATGATATCTGGCGAGGAGTTATAGCAATATATTCCGGCCCCGGGTTTGGCGCGGTTATCGGTAATGATGCAATTGGTCACGGCGCCCGCGGCATAATCATATAGAATGCCGCCGCCTCCGCCTCCGGAATTCTCACTGATGGTGCAATCGGTGATGAGCATTGTCGCCTCAAAGCCGAATATTCCGCTGCCGTAATCGGCGCCGGAGTTGCGGCTGATGGTGCAATTCGTGACGGTCAAGGAGGCGTTGTTGTCACAATAGATTCCGCCGCCCCGAAGCGCGGTGTTATCGGTGATGGTGCAGTTTGAGATGTCCGGCGAAGCATTGTGATCGCAATAGATGCCACCGCCGTAAGTGCTTGCCGAATTCTTTATGATCATGCAATTGGTGATGGTTGGCGAGGCGCCGGAGCAATAGATGGCTCCTCCAAAATCAGCGCCGCCGTTACGGATCGTGAAACCGTCGAGTGTCGATCCCGAAGTCTCGCCGGAGTCAAAAGAGAACCCACGACCTGAATCACCACAGTCGATGATGCAGTTTGCGGGTCCGCTCTCCGAGCGCAAGGCCAGAGATTTCCCGCCGAAGGTAAGATCCCTGTTATTCGGCCCGGAATAGACGCCGTCGCGCACAATGATTTCGTCGCCGGCGACTGCGGCGTCAAGCGCAGGCTGAATTTCCTCATACGTCTCGCCCGGTCCAACGTAGACGATTGCCGCCTGGGCTGATGACCCGGTCATATGAGCAAGAGGCGACGTGTTCATAAGCAGGACAAAAACCGGAACAGCCAAAGCAAAAATCTTTTGTTTCATGAAAAAAATCTCCCTCCTCTGATTAAAATGCCATCAAACAGTGCAGTCCCCACTTCGATTCCGTGCACTCCTACGAGTCACCCGGGGTGTAGCCGGCATATGTGGATGTCGTTCTTTCCCGAACGCTCACATATGGTCTTGACAGGAGGTACATCCTGAAGACGCCATGAGAAGATGTTAATCAAAAACTGTCACGAATGGCAGGCTTTGTAAAGATCAAAACCACATAAACTCGATGATATCTTTCCCGAATTTCATGATCTCAGACTACTGGAGATAATGTAGACAAAAAAATAGCAATCCGTACATGCTTTCGTGTATAACGGAGGTGGCTTTTTAGGAGTAGGAGCGCTCGTTGACTTCGATTTTTAGGGGAATACCATATGAGCTTTCGATTTTGGAGACGCGTCAAGATTGCTCCGGGAGTAACACTGAATTTGAGCAAATCGGGAGGCTCGCTCTCGTTTGGCCCGCGCGGCGCCAAGTTTACCATCGGCCCGCGCGGCGCACGCGCGACGGCCGGCATACCGGGAACCGGTCTTTTCTATACAACAACATTCTCGAACGGTCGCCGTCGAGGCTCGAGGAAACCTGCGAAACCGCGCGCTCTTCCCGATCCGCCCGCCGGAGATGGGCTGACTCTCGGATTTTTCCAGCGGCTGGTAACTCCCGATACTGAAGAAGCGCTTGTCGACGGCTGCCGCCATCTTTTCAAGGGCGATGAGGATGAGGCGCTTGCGCACCTGCGCCGCGCCCTTCATCTGGCGGACGGCGCCTTTCTGGCCGGATTCGTGGCGTTAAAGAAAAACCTTCTAGTCGAAGCCGCCGAATACCTTGAGAAGGCGAGGGACAAACACAACCAACTCGGCCGGTTCTTCAAAAAGTACGAGATAGCCACGAGATTCGATCTCGCGATAACTCCGGAGGTGACCGCCCACATAGGCCCTAACCTGCGCGGCACATTGCTTGGGCTTGCGGAGGTTTGCCAACTGCAGGGACGTTCCCGGGAGTCATTGAATTGCCTGCAGCATCTGCTGCGCCTTGAACCGGCCGACGTGGTGGTCAGGCTGTCGGTGGCGGAGTTGCTATTCGAAGCCGGATCAGGCGCTCCGAGGCTGTGCCAGAAAATCGTCCGGCTTTCGGAAGGAATCAAGAACGAGACGGCCCTGCACGCCGCCTTGCTGCTTTACAAGGCGAGGGCGCTTCGGGCGCTCGAATTGCCGGATGCCGCGCGAGTGACGGTGACGGAGGCGCTGCGGCGAAAAGCCGGTCGGCCGGAGGGACTCCTTCGGGCTTTGCGGTACGAACGGGCCTTGATCTGCGAGAGGCTGGGCCAGCATCGGCGGGCGCGCATCGAGTTGGAGAAGCTGTATGCCGAATGCCCGGATTACGAGGATGTTGCGGTGCGTCTCGGCGTAGGATAATCGGCCGGTTCCGCCTTTCTTGGAGAATAGACGAGGGCAACATAAATTCTTGACTTGCATCGCTCCGGCAGGTATAATCTTCTCATTATGGTGCTCTCGCGGGAGCGGGAATATCTTTAACCAGTAGTTTATTCAGGTGTTCCATTCTCAAATGATCATTTCGCCGTGCTCATTGAACCGCCGTACGCTCACCATTGAGGAATCCGGTCTTACCCCCTTCAGACGCTTCAGGGTTCCTTTCCGACAGAATCCTGTCCCCCTGCAATATAATCGTTAACCGGTACTGTGGTGGCTGACTCGAAGAAAACCAAAAAAGAAATTCTATCCGAAGTGGCGGAGTTGCGCGCGCAGGCGGCGGCGTTGCAGCAAAGACTGAACGAGCTTGCGCAGGAGGAGGATATTTGGAAGAAGTGCCGTCAGCTTGAGAAGAGCCTGAGCGCCCGTTCCGGCGAGTTGATGATGGCAAACCAGGAGCTGCGCCGGCAGGATTCTGTCAACCGGGAGCTGCAAGCGGCGTACGAACATGCAACCGGCATGTTGAACAGGATCTTCTCCACCAGCCACGCCTTTATCGCTTTCCTCGATATTGACTTCAATTTTATCCGGGTCAATGAAGGCTATGCGGCAGCAAACGGACATCAGCCGGATTTTTTTGTCGGCAAGAATCTGTTCGATTTCTATCCGAGAGAGTACTACGAGGAGATCTTCTGTCATGTCGTGCAGACCGGGCAGCCTCACTCCTCCAGAGCAACGCCTCTTGTTCATCTGCGTGACCCGGAACGGGGACAGCGGTATTGGGACCTGAATCTCCTTCCGGTCAAAGGAAGCGGGGGCGAGGTTGAGGGGCTGCTGTTTTCCGCTGTTGACGTTACCGAGAGGGTACAGGCGGAAGAGGCTCAGCGCAAAACCGAAGCTTTGTTCCGCCGTCTTTTTGACCAGGCGCCGAGCGGAGCCGCCATCGTCGGGCTGGACTACCGGTATCAGCGCGTCAACGAGGAGTACTGCCGCATTACCGGGTACTCGGCGGAAGAAATGGTTTCAAAGACTTTCGTCGATATAACCCATCCGGATGATATTGAAAACGATGTTCGATATGCCCGCGCCTTGGTTTCGGGAGAGATAGATCATTACCAGATGGAAAAGCGGTACATCAGAAAAGGCGGAGAAGTCATCTGGGTCGCGCTCTGGGCCCGCGTCATAAGAGATCAGGAGGGAAAGCCGCTGTGCTTTCTTCCACTGGTGCAGGATATTACGCAACGCAAACAGGCGGAGGAAGCGCTGCGCGCGAGCGAGGAGCGCTATCGACTTCATTTCGAGAACCTGAGCGATGTCGTCTATATAACCGACCTCGATATGCGCGTCAGCGACATTTCGCCTTCGGTGAAGGCCCTGACCGGATACAGTCCGGAGGAGATAATTGGGCGGAGAATCGATGAGTTGAATCTTCTGGCGCCTGAATACAGGGAGACGGGGCTCCGAAACACGATGAGGGTGCTTGAGGGGAATCGGAGCGGCCCCACCGAATATGAGTTCATCACCAAGGATGGGTCCCGCAAATTCGGCGAGATAAGCGGCTCGCCTTTATTGAAGAGCGGGCGGGTAATAGCGGTGATTTCGGTGGCCAGAGACATCACCGCCCGGAAACGAATCGAGGAAGAACTGGACCGGTACCGCCTGCATCTCGAGGAGATGGTGGAGCAGCGGACCGAGGAGTTGATCGGGCTGAACCGTCAGCTCGAGCAGGAAATCACTGAACGAAGAAAGGCGGAGGAACAACTGCAGACGCAGGCTGAGTTTTCCGAGCGCCTGATCGATAGCAGCGCCGACGGAATCGTTGCATTCGATAAGAACACCTGTTTTACCGAGTGGAATCATGCGATGGAGCGGGCGACCGGCCTCCTCAAAAAGGACGTTATCGGCAGGAACGCGATGGAATTATTTCCCTACCTCAAGGAAACAGGCGAGGCGCAGAATTATGCCGCCGTCCTGGAGGGGAAGACTGTCGTGTCGAAGGATCGGCCTTATTACATCGAGGAAACCGCCCGCCGGGGCTTCTACGAGGCGCATTATTCCCCGCTTCGCAATCGAGCGGGTGAAATAATTGGGGGGCTGGCGATCGTGCGCGATATCAGCGAGCGCAGGCATTTTGAAGAGGTGTTGCGGGAATCGGAAGCCAAATATCGCCACTTGTCTGAGAGTCTGGAAGTGATGGTGAAGAAGCAGGTGGCCGAATTAAAACAGGCGGAAAGCCTGGCGGCTATCGGAAAGATGATCTCGATTGTCGCTCACGAGCTGAGGAATCCGCTCCAAAACGTGCAATTGGGGGTTGAAAACCTTCGTCACGTGTGTCTGGAGCCCGAACAACAGGACATTCTGAACGATCTGGAGATAGGGCTGAACATGCTTGGCGGCGTCATGGAAGAGCTCCTGGATTTCTCGCGGCCCACCCGCTTGAACCGTTCAGCGGCCAGGATTGAAGCGATCGTCGACCACGCCATCGAAATCATTCGGCCGTTGCTTCAGAATATATCACTCCGCCTGGAGGTCTGCGAAGAGGAAATGAACATACTGCTGGATTCTGAAAAGATGTCTCGCGTCCTGATCAACCTGATAAAGAATTCGGTGGAAGCGATGCCGCATGGAGGTGAAGTGCATGTGTGCGCCGACCTGCACGGGGGAAAGGCCGGCAGCTCGTTGCGAATCAGCGTCTCGGATACCGGCTGCGGAATCGCCGAGGACATTCTTTTCCAGATCGAGCATCCCTTCTTCACCACCAAACCCCGCGGGACCGGCCTCGGATTGTCCATCTGCAGGAAGATCATTGAGGCCCATGGCGGAAGCATGCGGATAACGAGCACTCCCGGAGCAGGAACGCGGGTGGAGGTCGTAGTTCCCGCCGAAATTCATCCTGATACCGAATCAAACGCCTGCTTTTAAATCAACGAGAGCACAAGTCCTCCCTGAAAAAAGAACAACCGATCTTCTGCGTGCCGATTTCCGGCTCTTCCCCGGAATCGTCTCGCCGGCAGAGTCTCGCTGTCTTGTCCCACGCCATGGTTTCACGCTAGCAATCTGCGGCCTTTCAGAACAAGATTGAACAAGATCACCGGTTACTGCCCCATTTCGAAAGGAGAAAACTATGGCGGAAGCGAAACGCATCAATCCGCATGAGGCGCATGATAAAGTTGAGTCGGGGGAGGCGCTTCTGGTATGCGCGTACGACGATGAGCAGAAATGCAAGAGCATGAAGCTTGAGGGCTCGATCTCTCTAAAGGAGATGGAATCACGGCTCAGCTCTGTTCCGAAGGAAAAGGAGATAATTTTCTACTGCGCCTGACCGCAGGAGGCGACCTCTGCCCGGCGGGCAGGCGAATATACACAAAAGGGATTTAGCCGATGTGAGGCGCTGTTGGGCGGCGTGGAAGGCTGGAAGCAAGCCGGATACGCGGTAGCCGGAGCAAAATAGCGCCGGCTGCCGGGACTTTAGGATCCGGCGGTGCTGTGCGAATGTTTCCTCAGGCGTTGGACCTGTTGCGAATCCCCGAGGACGACAACAGTCATGCCCTCGTCAAGCACGGTATCGGGTGGCGGGTTGTAGATAAACCGTGAGGCGCCGGCCTCTTTGACGGCGACGACCAGCAAATTGGCGTTATCGCGGAGGCGCGCCGTTCTTATTGTCTGGTTCCGGAACTGAGAGGAGGGGGTAATCGGGATTTCCTCAAAGCGGATTGAGGCCGATGAATCACGAAGCATCGTATCCAGGAACGACACTACCGTTGGCCGGATCAATTCCGAAGCCATGCGGAGCCCTCCGATAACGGCGGGCGAGACGATGGCATCGGCGCCCGCCTTTCTTAATTTTCTGTTCACGCTCTCGTCAAGTCCTCTCGCCACGATTCGAATCGACGGGTTGAGCTGGCGCGCGGTGAGCGTGAGAAAGAGATTGTCTTTCTCGGTGGAAAGCGCCGCCGCCAGGCCGCTCGCATGATTGATTCCCGCCTGGAGCAGCACCTCGTCGTCGGTCGCATCGCCTTTAATATAAGGGAATTCTCCAAGTTTCAGCGCGGTCTCCAAATGCGATTGTTCTCGCTCGATTGCGACGAATTGCGTCCCCGTCTTCAGCAGTTCCTGCGCTATGCATGAGCCGGTGGAGCCGACGCCGCAGATAATGAAGTGATTGCGCATTTTCCTGATCTCCTGATTCATTTGTCTTCTCTTGAAGACGTCGCCGAGGTCCATCTCGACCATTACGGCGGTAACGGTGCTGATGCTGTATGCGAGTGTTCCCATTCCAAAGAGAATGAGGACGCTCGTGAAGAGGCGCACGGCCGGGTAATGTGAGGTATCGATGACTTCACCGTAGCCGACAGTGCCCAGTGTGATGACGGTCATGTAGAAGCAATCCAGCCAGGAATACTGGTCTGCCGTAAGCGACCTGTAGCCTACCGTCCCGCCGACAATGGTGGTGATCAGCAGGGCGACCGCAAGGAGCAACCGCTTCTCTGGTTTTTCGGACAAAGGGCGATCTTTCTTTTAAGGGCGGTTCAAACGGAGGACGTTTTCAGGAGCGGCTCAGGCGTCAGTTGATCCGAGCTTGCACTTTACCCGCCCAACAATTTGCTGCATGACTTCTCCGGCCTTTCCCTGAATCAGAACGTCGGCGTATGCGTCAAATGGAGTATCGGCGAGATTGATGATGATCAGCTTGGCTCCGCTCTGCTTTGCCAGCAGCGGCAGATGCGCGGCGGGATACACGACGAGGGAAGAGCCGACCACGACAAAGACTTGCGCTTTCTCCGCCCTCAGTTGCGCCTCGAGCGTTTCCTTTTCCGGCATCGCCTGCCCGAACGAGATGGTAGCCGATTTCATGATTCCGCCGCATTCGTCACAGTACGGAACCTCAACTCCTTTTTCAAGCCAGCCCTGAATCTCTTCGCGCGGCCATCTTCTGCCGCAGCTCATGCACAGGACGTACATCGCGGTCCCATGCAGTTCGATCACCAGTTCCGGCGCGCTTCCCGCCTTCTGGTGCAAATTATCGATGTTCTGGGTGATGATGCAGTCGAGCTTGCCCATCCGCTCGAGATCGACGACGGCGTAATGTGCGGCATTGGGTTGCACGTCGGCGAAAAGATGATATGTTTCCTTGCCGCGCCGCCACGACTCGCGGCGCGTTTCCTCGCTCGCCATGAAATCCTGGAACATGATCGGCTGGTACTTTGACCAGATGCCGCCCGGGCTGCGGAAGTCGGGGATGCCGGACTCGGTGCTGATGCCGGCTCCGGTGAAGACGACGATCTTTTCTGCGGCAGTGATGATGTCGGCGGCCGTTTCGATGAGGATATCGGTTCCCGGTGCCATGAATTCATCCTCCGGCGGCTACGGCTTTCTTCCGGAATCAGCCATCGAGGGGTCGTATGCGACCACGCAGTTTTTCCCGCGTCCTTTGGCCACGTAAAGCGCCTTATCGGCATTTGCCACAAGCGGCATCATCTCGAGAGCGTCGGATGGATATTCGGCGATTCCAATACTGATGGTGACCCGCTGCTGGATCTCTTTTTCCGGGAATCGAAAGTCGTCTACACGCATGCGCAGACGCTCAGCCGTCTCCTGGGCGGACGCTTTGTCGCTGTTCGGCAGATATCCGATAAACTCATCGCCGCCATATAAAGCGGCAACGCCAAAAGGAGAGAGTTCTTCGTGAACGATACGGGCGATTTCTATGATGTAATGTGTCCCGACGAGGTGGCCGTGGATATCATTGATTTTCTTTAATCCATCGAGGTCCATCATGAGGATCGAGAGCGATCGGCCGTTGCTTTCGGCATCCGCGAGCGCGGGTTCCAACTTCTGATAAAACGGCTTCAACTGTAGCAATTCGGTCTGCTTGTCGTACTCGATCATTTTCTTGAGTTCGCGCAGGTAACTTCGCTCGAGGGCATCGATTTCCATGAATTTGCAGACAACGCTCCCAAATTGAACGCGGTCGCCATCGCGGAGCGGGGCGCATTCAATCGGATGGCCGTTTATTCTGGTGCCGTTCGTGCTCTGCAAGTCATATAACGTGTAGCGTTTTTCGGGAGGGTCTTCAGGTTTGCATACAATCTGGGCATGCCGCCGCGAGATCGATTTGTTGTTTATGCGGATGTTCGCGTCTTTCTGCCGGCCGATAATGTTGTTGCCGGGTTTTACCTCATATTCTGAGCCGATATCGGCCCCACGAATCACCTGGAGCAGACCTGCTTTTTCGCTGGAGCCGAATTCGCCCGTACCAAAATCGATGCGGACGGTGTCTCTGTCGTCCATTTCGCACCCTTCAAAAGATCCCTCTTGCATCAACCACCATCATTTGTTGCTATTATATTAGTGTTTGTTCGACTGGTCAAATAGAAAATGTTTCTTCCGGAACAGCGCCCAAAAAGCTGTTTCTTTTTAAACAGGTACTCCCGGAAAAGCAACACTCGATAAAGAGACCCGCGCCGGCCCTCAAACTCCGAGCAAAGCTTTTATGAGAAATGTCGGGAATTAATGAAGATTGGCCGGAGCCCGTTCCTCTGGCCTGATAGTTGCAAAACCAATGGGGAGACAGAATCATTATATCTTTCCAATATATCCGGATGGGATAGATGAGGAACGTTTTAAAGGAATAGAAGCTTATGCATGAGGATGTCGCAAAACATCGGTACGATCGCAATGCCTGGTTCTTTGACTGGATGCGCTTTTTCAAAGGAAAATTTTCAGAAAAGAAGCACGAGCTGATCCGGGCGGCATCGGGCCGGGTGCTCGAAGTGGGAATTGGAACAGGCCTGAGTCTTGAACATTATCCCGAAGGTGTTGATCTGGTCGGTATAGACATCAGTCCGAAAATGCTTGCTCGCGCGAAAAAGCGCGAGCACCTGTTCCGTGGCAAGAGGCTGTCGCTTCAGGAGGCCGACGTCCAGACCCTGGAGTTCCCGGACGATACCTTTGATATGGTCATTACTTCATGCGTGTTCTGTTCAGTGACCGACCCCGTAAAAGGGTTCAGCGAAATCAACCGGGTGTTGAAGCCCGGCGGAGTCGGGGTGCACCTTGAGCATGTGCGCAGTTGCCGGCCGGCGGTCGGGAAATTGATGGATATCCTGAATCCACTGGTCGTTCGCATGACCGGCGCCAACATCAACCGCAACACTTCCGCCAACATCAGGAAGTCAGGACTCGTAGTTTTGGAAGAGAAAGACTTGTGGCTGGATATTCTGAAACTTTTTCGGGTGACTAAGGGGACAGGCAGATAAGTGATCTGAGCGGTATGCATCCGGGCGAAATGACTGGCAAGGAGAAATTGTCGCCCATCTGAGGGAAATATCTGTGAGTTTGTTGTCCGATCTGCTTCTCGATATTCCACAGTCAATCTAAAAAGGAGCATAAATTATGCCAGAGTGGACAACGCGGGAGACAAAATAAATGCGGCTGATTCCCCCACAGATGAAGCAATGGGGAGCGCTGTTTTTTATCTTTCCACCTGATCAAAATGGTTCGACTCCTCTACTCCAGGCGAGTTTGCGCACGATCTCCCGCACGCCTTTTCCACTTCTGGAAAAGAGACAGTCTTCTGAAAATAACAAACTTTTCCACAAACGGCGAGAGATCTCGTTTCAGCCAATGAAGATGTAAGCACTTCATTTCCAGCCGTTTAGGCGGCACTACCTGCTGTAGCCCTTTTGGCAATTATTTTGCATTTGATTCTATCCTGAAACACTTGCGGCGAGCGTGATCTCCTCTTTGCCCTCTGCAAAATCGAGCTCTCCATTGTTTCACATTGCGTTCATCGATGATATGATTTATACAAATTGCGACAAGTCCAATCAAAAGGGGAAGGGATAAGAATGAGGAGACGATTCTTGAGGTTGGCGACGATATCGGTTCTCTGTGTCGGCGTGTTCGCGGCTCCCGTTCCGGTATTCGGAACAGAGCACGAGGTGTTACAGGGTGAAACGGATTTGTTTGCAGACCGGCGAGCGGAATCAGTTGAAAATCAGAACCTTGTCGGCTTGTGGGATGAACCCGAGGATTATATGCATTTGTTATATTCACTGCCGCCGACGCGATCAAGACTGATTGACAGGATTGACGAATCCGGTGAGATGAGCGGTTACGATATATTCTATTTTTCGAATGATCCGTTGCTGTCGAGATATATTAATGCCGCCATTCTTGCGAATCCAGGAGTCTGGGAATCGGAACATCGCTGGCGGGCGGCGATGGAGCGGATTCCGCAGGTGAGTGCGCTGCCCGACCCCATGGTGAACGTAACGCAGTTCATCGATGAGATCGAAACACGCGTGGGTCCGCAAGAAACCATCCTGTCGCTGTCTCAAAAGTTTCCGTGGTTTGGAAAATTGGACGCGAAAGCGGAGATGGCGCTGAGGGATGCGCTTGCAGCCGTCGAGCAATATCAGGCGCGCATTCGCGAACTCGTCGCATCGGTAAAGCGGTCGTATTATGACCTCGCGTATCTAGATGCCGGCATCCGCATAACTGAGCAGGATAAGGGACTGCTCGAGCATTTTGCAGATATTGCTCAAAAACGCTATGAAACCGGGAGCGGCATTCAGCAGGCGGTGATAAAGATACAGGCCGAGATAACGCGGGATTCGGACCGGTTGCTTATGCTGAGGCAGCAAAGGGAGTCGATGGTCGCCAGGCTGAATACGCTCATGAACAATCCTCCCCAACATCCGATTCCGGTGCTGGCGGAGATGGTTGTACCGGCGCTCGAATTCGATCTTGACCGGCTGTACGCATTGGGCAAAGCGAACCAGCAGGAACTGCGTGCGGCGAAATACCAGATCGAGAAACATGACCAGCAGATACGGCTGGCAAAAAAGGAATATTTTCCTGATTTCACCGTCGGCTTCAATTACACGGTGGTCGACGACCGGGAGGATGCACTGGGAAAACTGAATCCGCCTGAAGGCAACGGCGATAATGCGTCCGCAGTAGTCCTCGGCTTCAACATCCCTCTTTGGGAGGGAAAATTAATGTCGGGAGTGAGAGAGGCAAAGGAACTGAAATATGCCAGCGAAAGAGCCTTTCACCGGCTCGAAAACGAGATGGAATTCTCCGTGCGTGACGGTGTCATCAGGGCCGAGACCACCCGTGATCAACTGGATCTGTACGAAAAAGTATTGATTCCACAGGCGGAGCAGGCGCTCGAATCGACCCAGTCCGCCTACTCCACCGGAACCTTGAATGCGCTCGATCTAATCGACAGCGAGCGATTTCTTCTTAATGTCCGGGTCGCGCATGCGCGACTCGTTGCGGATTATATGATTGCGCTGGCGGATATCGAGCGAGCCATAGGCACGGCTTTCCCGGCGCCGCCAGTTGATATGCATGAAATAAGGCGAACAAATGAACAACAATCGGCAGAACCCGAAACAAATTAGCGAGAAGATCAGGCGCATTCTTTCTGTGAGAGAGAGAATGAAAGGATGCGCCGGATGGGCGCGAACAGCAGTCGCCGGCATCCTCTTTTTCGCGCTGGGGATCGGATTGACGCTCTTCATCCTGGCCAATCCTTTAAACATCGATTCATTTGAAAAAGCAAAACAGGCGCTTCTGCCGCAACCGGAAGCTCCGGCCACCGCCGATTCGGGCGGCAGAAAAATCAAATACTGGCGCGCCCCAATGGACCCGACCTACACCTCGGATAAGCCGGGCAAATCACCGATGGGAATGGACCTGGTCCCCGTTTATGAGGATGGTGCGGAAGAGGAGGCGGATAACGTCATTAGGATTAACCCTGCCACCATCCAGAATATTGGAGTAGTCACCGATACCGTCGAGCGCGGCGACCTGCGGATGAAAATTCGCACCGTCGGCACGCTCGACTATAACGAGGAGAGAGTCTTCTGGGTAAATACCAAATATGACGGATGGATAGAGAAGGTCTATATCAACTACATCGGCCAAAAGGTACGCAAGGGAGAGCCGCTGTTTGAAATTTACAGCCCCGACCTCGTCAGCACCCAGGAGGAATACCTGAGCGCCCTGAAGTATCGGGATAATCTTGCCGGCAGCGGATACGCAGGCGCCGAAGGCCGCGCAGAAAGCCTTCTCGAGGCCAGCCGCGGAAGACTGCGTAACTGGGATATCAGCGACAGACAAATCCAGAATTTGGAGGAGACGGGCAAAGTCAAGAAGACATTGACGGTTGTTTCTCCGGTCACCGGCGTCGTCACCGAAAAAATGGATCAGGCGCTTGAGGGAATGTACGCCAAAGCGGGAATGAACCTTTACAGGATCGCTGATTTGTCGAGTCTTTGGGTGCACGTGGACCTGTATGAATACCAGCTTCCCTGGGTTCAAGAAGGACAGGAAGCGAAAATCGAGATTGCCTCCTATCCCGGCGAAATTTTCAAGGGGAAGGTTCGATTCTTTTACCCATACGTCGATGAGAAAACGAGGACAAACAAGGTCAGCATCGAAATTCCCAACCGGGATGAGAAGCTTCGGCCGCAGATGTTCGCAACAGTCACTTTCACTCCCGTTGCCGCCAAGGGTACCGTTCTTGTGCCCGGATCGGCGGTCCTGCATTCGGGCGAACGCGATGTTGTTGTCCTCGATATCGGCGGCGGCCGCTTTGAGCCGCGTGAAGTTACACTGGGGCTGCAGGGGGATAACAAATATCAGGTGCTGAAAGGACTTGAGGGAGGCGAGAAAATCGTGACCTCCTCCCAATTCCTCATCGATTCAGAAAGCAACTTGCGTGAAGCCATCAACAAAATGCTTATGGCAAGGCGAGGCGCCGCAACTGAATCAATGGATACGGAGCAGTCCGATCACGCGGCGATGGAGGAAAAGAAAAGCATCATTGATGAACCGCAGACGCGCGCAGCGCTGAACCAGGTGGTCGAATCATATCTGCCGCTTTGGCGCACACTTGCCGCCGACTCGAAAGAGGGCGTTTCGCAGTATTCCGAAAAACTGGCCGGCGCCGCCGCTAAAGCCGCTGACGTCGCCGCCAGTGCTGACTTGCAATCGCGTCTGGTAACGCTCCAGCAAGCGGCGAAATCAATGAAAGCGGATGACGTGGACCAGGCGCGCGAGTCGTTCAAGGAAGTAAGCCGCGCGCTTGTGGCGATCTTCGAGACATATAAGGCGCCGATGCAGGACACCTATGTCATTATCGAATGTCCTATGCTCAAGGAGAAATGGATACAGGACTCGGAGGAAGTAAGGAATCCCTATTACGGCTCGGCCATGCTGAATTGCGGTGAAGTAGTTGAAAACCTGCAGGAAAGTATTGATTGAACAGTGCTGGCAAGGATAATAGAGTGGTCGCTGAAAAATAGATTCATGGTCATCCTGGCGACGCTGTTCGTCATTGCCGCGGGGATCTATTCCATCACCACAATCCCCCTCGATGCAATACCCGATCTCAGCGACGTGCAGGTAATCATCTATACGGAGTATCCGGGCCAGGCGCCGCGCGTGGTCGAGGACCAGATAACTTACCCGATCACGACGCAGATGCTCGCGGTGCCGTACGCCAAGGTGGTGCGCGGATATTCTTTCTTTGGATTCTCCTTTGTGTATGTCATCTTCGAAGACGGCACCGACATGTACTGGGCGCGCAGCCGGGTGCTCGAGTACCTGAATTACGTTTCCGGCAGATTGCCCAAAGGCGTCACGCCTTCCCTCGGGCCCGACGCTACAGGCGTCGGCTGGGCCTTCATGTACGCGCTCACTTCGGACCAGCGCGATCTCAGCCAACTGCGCTCCATCCAGGACTGGTATCTCAAGTATGAGCTGACAAGCGTCGAAGGCGTGTCCGAAGTCGCCAGCATCGGCGGATTCACAAAGCAATATCAGGTGACGGTTGACCCGGTGAAGCTGCTTGCCTACAATCTTCCGCTCAGCAAAATAAAAAACGCGATCCAGCGCAGCAACAACGATGTCGGCGGCCGTGTTATAGAAATGTCCGAGAAGGAATTCATGGTGCGCGGGCTCGGCTATATTCAGAACGTGGATGATCTGAAGAAGGTAGTTGTAGACGTCGACATGAATGGGACGCCTGTTCTGGTTCAGGATGTAGCGAACGTGGGGATCGGCCCCGACATCCGGCGCGGCATCGCCGAATGGAATGGTGAAGGCGAAACGGTCGGGGGCATAGTTATCATCAGATACGGCGCCAACGCGCTCGACGTGATTAAAAACGTGAAGGAGAAGCTGGCCAGCCTGAAGGAAGGTCTTCCGCCCGATGTGGAGATACATGTCGCATATGATCGCTCCGACCTGATCGAGCGGGCGATTCACAATCTGCGCGAGAAACTGACCGAGGAAATGATCATCGTCGCCATTGTCTGCGGCATTTTCCTCTTCCATCTGCGCAGCTCGCTCGTCGCCATCTTCACCCTGCCGGTGGCCATACTCATCTCGTTCATCATCATGAGGCAGCAAGGCATCAATTCGAACATCATGTCCCTCGGCGGTATCGCTATTGCCATTGGGGCGATGGTTGACGCCGCCATCGTCATGATAGAAAACGCCCACAAGCACATCGAAAGAGACGGCGGCGAAAAACCGCACTGGGACATCATCCGGGACGCTTCCGTCGAAGTCGGTCCCACGC
This sequence comes from Candidatus Abyssobacteria bacterium SURF_5, assembly GCA_003598085.1. Classification (NCBI taxonomy): domain Bacteria; kingdom Pseudomonadati; phylum Candidatus Hydrogenedentota; class Candidatus Abyssobacteria; species Candidatus Abyssobacteria bacterium SURF_5. The sequence continues at coordinate 1,891 of QZKU01000055.1, read as the reverse complement.
TCTTCTATTCGCTCCTCGTGATCACGCTCTCCTTCCTGCCGATCTTCGCCCTCCAGGCGCAGGAGGGGCGGCTGTTCAAACCGCTGGCATTCACCAAGACATACGCAATGGGAGCCTCCTCGTTGTTGGCGATCACCCTCGTGCCGGTGCTCATGGGTTACTGGATTCGGGGAAAAATTCACCCGGAGGAGCGCCATCCGGTCAGTCGATTCCTGATCTGGCTGTACTCGCCGCTGCTGCACTTCGTGCTGAAGTACCGCAAATTGGTTCTCTTCGCGGCTATCGCCATCATGGCACTGACCATTATTCCTTACAAGCTCATCGGGCGCGAGTTCATGCCGCCGCTCTACGAAGGCGACCTGCTCTACATGCCGACAACTCTCCCCAGCATCTCCACAACGAAAGCGCGAGAGATACTCCAGCAGACCGACAAGATCATCAAGCAGTTTCCCGAGGTCGAAAACGTTTTCGGGAAGATCGGGAGGGCCGATACAGCAACCGACCCGGCGCCCTTGAGCATGATCGAAACCACCATCACGCTGAAGCCCGAGAGCGAATGGCGGCCGGGTATGAACCCCGAAAAGCTGATCAGCGAACTCGACGCTGCAATCCAGTTTCCGGGCGTCACCAATGCGTGGACCATGCCGATCAAGACCAGAATCGACATGCTCAGCACCGGCATCAAGACCCCTGTGGGCATTAAAATAGGCGGGCCCGACCTGCGCACGCTCGAGGAGGTGGGCCGCGAAGTCGAGGCAGTGGTGCGGCAGGTTCCCGGAACACTGAGCGCCTATTCTGAGCGCGTGTTCGGAGGAAATTACCTCAACTTTAAGATCAATCGAGATGAAATCTCGCGCTACGGCCTGACAGTCGGCGACGTGCAGGATGTCCTGCAGTCAGCCGTAGGGGGAATGAACATCAGCACCACCATCGAGGGCCTGGAGCGGTACCCGATCAACCTGCGCTACAGTCGCGAGCTTCGCGACGACGTAGAATCGTTGAAGCGGGTTCTCGTGCCGACCCCGATGGGCCAACAGATTCCTTTGGCTCAGTTGGCGGATATTTATTTCGAAAAAGCCGCGCCCTCAATCAAAACCGAAAACTCGCGGCCGAATGCCTGGATCTACGTCGATATCAAAGACATCGACGTCGGAACCTATGTGGATATGGCCCGCAGGGCCGTCGCCGAGAAGGTGGAGATCCCGGCAGGCTACACCATCACCTGGAGCGGCCAGTACGAATACATGCAGCGGGCTCAACAGCGCCTGATGGTCGTTGTTCCGATGACGATTCTGATCATTTTTGTGGTTCTGTATTTGAATACAAAATCCGTCACCAAAACGATCATTGTCTTCCTGGCGGTTCCGTTCTCACTCGTAGGCGCCATCTGGCTCATCTATATCCTCGGCTTCAATTTCAGCATCGCCGTGTGGGTGGGAATTCTCGCGCTCGCCGGCCTGGACGCCGAGACGGGGGTTGTGATGTTGCTCTACCTCGACTTGGCCCAAGCCAAGTGGACCGGCGAAAAACGCATGAATACAACCGGCGACCTGAAGGAGGCCATCTACCACGGCGCCGTCAAACGGATTCGACCAAAGATGATGACAGTAACTACCACAATCGTAGGACTTTTGCCGATCATGTGGGGAACAGGAAGCGGTTCGGATGTGATGAAAAGAATCGCCGCCCCCATGGTCGGCGGCCTGGTGACCTCATTGCTCCTGGAACTTACCATTTATCCCATAATCTATTACATCTGGAAATCGCGCAGCCTGAAAAAAGGCGACCCCACGACCTGGTAATGTGAAAAAAAGGGCATCCTGGTGGTGAAGTTGGTATAAGATGTATTTGCACGTGTACAAAATACCCAACTATTCAACACGGAGGAAGC
>QZKU01000054.1 GCA_003598085.1 Candidatus Abyssobacteria bacterium SURF_5 | reverse complement strand
GCTCGCTTGATCTCCTTCACAAAGCTCGGCCATGGACCCTTCTCCAGCTCGTCCAACAACGGCGTCCCATTTTCACTCATATCCTTCTCCTGTCTTTGCTGACCTCTGGCAAAATCAAATGAGGTTTTGCCCGCCCGAAAGGTAACCGAAATGACACGTTGTGTCAGGGGGTTTTCCCGGTTACCTCCAGTCCATCATCAAAATCCTTTCCTGTTCGGGTGCTGGAGATTGCGAACAGTGGGGATTTTTTGGTAAGCATTTCAACAGAGTTATTCAGCAACTACCATGCCAGAGTTTTCGCCTGAAGATTCGACGGGGCGCGCACGCCTCGTAAGCCTCGCTACAGGCTTATCTTACATGGCTAATCTGGAAAGAAGATCCGGGGCTTTTTAAGTATCTTTAGCCAGTTTGGCGCTCAAGAAAACATGAAATATTTGCATGTTTTTTCGTGGATTTTGCCCCTACTACGCAAAATTTGCAAGGCTATTTCCGATCGTAGCGAGAAGGAGAACAGGCTCGTTTTTGACCGGATACTACTGACTCTTATCTCCTCCTAACATTCGGACAGGCCGATTCGCATTTTGGATGCAAAAGCCTCAACGAGCGGGTGTTTCCTCGGCTTGCTCGTCAACGTGAGTTATTTCTGAAAGCCCGACCATAAGAAAGAAAAATTTTGAAAAAGCCGCGACAACGCTTCGGAGGACGTTCGGAGAACTCAAGGATCTATTAAGTTCTGTTAAAAGGAAGAAGGCTGGGTGTCACCCCTAACACCCAGCCTGATGAGGAAGAGACGCAACCAAGAGAAGGTTGCACGCACAGTATAGCACACCCACGCTCGGAAATCCAAGAAAATTTTTCAATCGTTTTCGCCGGTCGTCATTGCGCTGAACTGAGGCGGCAAGTTTGATTGTCCCGCCTTGGCGGATGAATTGCGAAATGCGGCTCTGGTTTTCTGTTGATTCGGCGCTTTTTTACTTGACAACGCGGGCGGCCCTTTATAAAATCATCTATCAAGCGAAGCTTGATAGTTTGTTCTCCCGCCCGTTAAGTCACATCCGAGCCGAAAGTGGCTGTGTTTTTATGGAAAAAGTTTCGCAAATAAAACGAATGAAAATTCAGGAGCTTGCGAAACAAGCCGGCGTAAGCAAATCCACTATCCATTATTATATGGAGAAACAGCTCCTGCCTTCCCCCGTCAAGCTTAATCGAACCTCAGCCCTGTACGACGAAAGCTACATTGAAAGAATCAGATTAATTCGCAGGCTTCAAAAGAAGGCGTTTTTGCCGCTCGGCCGCATTAAGCGATTGCTTGATACGGTGCAAGACATGGAGATGTTAGAGAATGTGCTCCACATCAGTTCTCATTATGCGGGATGGCTGGCCGACGCCTCCCGTGGCCGCCCACTTTGTGAGGCTGACATAGCGGCCGAATTCGGATTTTTTCCGGAGACACTGGAGCGGCTGGAGCAATTGGGGGTACTTCACCCCGAGGTAAAGAGGGGGAATAGGATCTATCATCCCGAAGATGTGGAGATCTTGAGGATACTGCTGAGGATGAGCGAACTGGGATTCACTCCGGCTCGAGGATGGCCGCTGGAGGCGCTTTGCATATATGTCGAGGCGGCCGGTCATCTCGCCGAAAGAGAAGTGGAGCAACTGTTTCAAAGGATGATGGATGGGCTGCATCCTCGAGATACACAGGATCTGTTTGGAGGGATGGGAGAAGATCTTTTCCTCGGGCTTTTTCTGTGGATGCGGCGAAAAGCGATCCGAAAGGCTTTCGCAGTTCGTTTGAAAAAGATACATCCTCCAGAGGGCGCCAGGATTAAAGCCGGCGAATGAATTGACTTTTTTGCAGTGCAACAGGCGCCGGTGGGGGCAGGAGAAAAGGAGGTAAAAGCCCTGTTCTGTCAGAATGCGGTATGGATGACTATTGATTAGGAAGTAATACTGGTCTGATAAGAGAACGATGAAGGAGAGGACGCAATGGTATCATTTGAACTGAGCGATGATCAACGCATGATCTCGGAGACCGTAAAGAAGTTCGCAATGAACGAGATGCGCCCGATTTACCGGGAATGCGACGAAGGAGGCAAGATACCCCCCGAGTTCATCAGCAAGGCGTGGGAGCTATTCCTGATCCCCAACAGCATCCCCGAGGAATTTGGTGGCGTCGGCGAGCCCAGATCGATTGTGACGGGGGCCATCATTGCAGAGGAACTTGCTTATGGCGACCTTTCGCTGGCCGCCGCCGCTTTGAATCCGGCCGCCGTTGTATATCCGCTGATCGAATTCGGAACCGACGACCAGAAGAAAAAGTATCTTCCGCTCTTCTGCGAGGAGGAGTTCAAGCCGGCGGGAGCGGCCCTGTTGGAGCCGCGAATTGATTTTGATCTGCCATCGATGCAGACAACCGCTACACTTGAGGGCGGCAATTATGTTCTGAACGGAGAAAAATGTCTTGTGCCGATGGCGGCTGAAGCGGAAGTTCTGTTGGTCTATGCGCAGACGGACAAAGCTGCCGGCGCCGCCGGAGTCCAGGCATTCCTGGTGGACAAGGGGACCGCTGGAATGGAGATCGGCGAGCGAGAGAAGAACATGGGGATCAAGGCGCTCGACACGCGAAAAGTCAGCTTCAAGGATTGTCGTATACCGAAAGAGAACAAATTGGGTGGTGAAAAAGGCTGCAACGCGGCCAAACTGCTGAGTTATTCAAACATTGCTTTGGCCGCTATGGCAACCGGCGTTTCCAAAGCGGCATTCGAATATGCTCGAGACTACGCAAAAGACCGAGTCGCTTTCGGCGAGCCGATAGCTTCTCGCCAGGCAATTGCCTTCATGCTCGCGGAAATGGCGATCGAGGTCGATGCGATGCGGCTGCTCACCTGGGAGGCTGCTTGGAGAATGGACAAGGGACATGATGCGGAGCGTGAGGCATATCTTGCGAAACAATATGCAGCCGAAAAAGCCCTCATGATAACCGACCGCGCCGTTCAGGTGCTTGGCGGGCATGGCTACATCAGGGAACATCCCGTGGAACTGTGGCTGCGCAACGGACGCGGCTTTGCGACGTTCGAAGGTCTTATAACCGTCTGAGGCGAGGAGGGCGATCCCCAATGATAGACTTCGAGTTATCTGAAAATATACAAAACATGAAGAATATGGTCCACATGCTGGCCGAAAACATGATGCGGCCGGTGGCGCGTCAATTCGACGAGGAGGAGCACAAAGAAAAGCCGTGGGATTTCATCAACATGATGTGGGAGGATTCGAAGCGTCGGTCAAAGGCCCGGATCGAATCACAGAAGAAGCCGAAAGAGGGCAAGCCTGAGCGACCGGCGGAGAATTCAATCACGTTCGCCAACATTATTGAAGAGCTTTCCTGGGGCGACTGCGGTCTGTATCTGAACATGCCGGGCGGACTTGGCGTGGCTGCGGTTGAAGCAGTCGGCACTCCGGAACAGAAGGAACGCTTCCTGAAGCGCTTTCAGGAAGGTGCACCCAAATGGGGCGCCATGGCAATTACGGAAGCAAACGCCGGCTCCGATACCGCCGCGATCACGGCAACAGCCACCCGCGACGGCGACGAGTGGGTTCTCAACGGAGAGAAAATATTTGTCACCAGCGGCAAATCGGCCGTCGTGGATTCGGAAGGTTTCGTGGTGGTATGGGCGACGATCGATAAATCCGCCGGTCGTGCCGGCATCAAGAGTTTCATCGTCGAACACGGGACGCCGGGAATGACCGTCACCAAGCTCGAGAGAAAACTTGGCATTCGAGCTTCCGACACGTGCACGATCGTTTTCGAAGACTGCCGCATACCATTCGACAACATCTTGGGAAGTCCTGAGGTCCAGAAAAAAGGGAGCACCTCCGGGTTCAAAGGCGTAATGGCGACATTCGACGCGACCCGCCCGATGGTAGCGGCGAGCGCGCTGGGCATCGGGCGCGCGGCAATAGACTTTGTTCGGGAAGAGCTGGCGAACAGAGGAATCACGATCCGCTATGGTATTTCGCCCTATCGGATGACTTCCGTTGAGCGCGACATCCAGCAGATGGAGGCGAATCTACAGGCCGCGCGCTTGCTGACCTGGCGGGCCTGCTGGATGATGGATCAACGGCTGCGCAACAACCTCGAGGCCTCGATGGCCAAGGCAAAGGCCGGGCTGGCCGTAACTCTGGTTACTCAAAAAGCCGTCGAGTTGATGGGGCCTCTCGGGTATTCACGCGATCTGCTGTTGGAGAAATGGATGCGCGACGCCAAGATCAATGATCTATTCGAAGGAACCGGGCAAATCAACATGCTTATCGTCGCCCGGCGAATCCTCGACTACTCGAGGGATCAATTGAAGTAAGGTGATGGAGTAGTGCGAACGGTTTGCCCCCCGCCCGGTTCAGCAGCCGGGCGGGGGTTTTTGATGTGAGCGGAGCGACAGAAACCTGGTCGCGATCTATCGTCACCTGAGTGAAAAACCGATCAAGCGAGGCGATTGATCGGAACCATCCAACGGCACAACTTTCACTATGGCGACAGAACCCGAGACATGAACATCGGAAGCTGCTCCGTCTATGAGTATTTCCCATTTCTTCACACCCGTCGATAATTCATATGCAGAAAGCGCCGAGAGAGGGGCAATATCTTGAGGGGGATCAACTGGCATTTCCGAATTATTTTCCCAGTGCAGCAGCGAAAGCGCATACACGGCTCCATTCAAGAAGTGGAGATTCCCTTGAAGGGTTCTCGAGATAAACTCCTCACCTGAAGCCATATCCAGCCCGCACAGCACCTTTTCCGTGGTTGCCTCAGTCAACGTGAAGATATCCGGATCCAATTGGGAGGATGATCCCGCAATTTCGGGAAATGGCGGATTGTGCACAGCGGTCTTTGGAGGTTTCGGCTTATGCTCTCTCCGCCCGCAAACATATACATATTGAGAAGCGGTAAAGAGGCGGCCCGTCGCGAGGCGGACGTCCGCCATCCATTTCCGCAATCCGCTGTCGGCCTCGATACACGAGAGCAGACCATCCTGTGAAAGCACGAACAGGAGCCCATCTGAATAATCAAGTGACAATACAGTCTGTTGGGCAAGGGGGTGTTGCCACAGGACACTCCCGCTCAAGGAAATCAGGGAAATCGATTCCCTTGTAGCAATAAGAAAACCTTGCGGGATCGGCATCGGTGGAAGAACGCACCCGCCATCCAAATCCGTTTGCCATCTCAGGAAACCAGTATGGGGATCAAGCGCAAGCAATGCTGAGCCGGCATTCAGATCATTTTCCGTTTTCTGTCCGGCGGGTGACGCTTCTTCGGACGCCGGGAGAGAAACGGCTCTTTCTCCAAATCCATAGAGGGTCGCATCAACCAGGAACAGATCATTGACAACGACTTCTTCTGCAGGAAAGGCCCATATTTCCTTACCCGTGCCTGCTTCGACCGCGGATATCATCGAGGCCGGCGCGTCTCCTTCTTGAACCCGGTTCCCCCGCGAATCTGCACGCGCTCGGCGGGAGGAATATCCGCCCCGAGGTCCGGCGGATGAAGAGGAAAGAAAAAGCGTTTCGTTCGAAAACACCAGGGAAGCGGACAGGTCCGGCTGCGGTAGAGCGTATTCCCATGCCGGCCTCGTTTCGACCGAATTGAGGAGGAGGAGCTTTCCGGAAAAATCAACAAAGGCGCGCCCTGAATCGAAGGCAGTAAGCCGGCAGCCCTTGTGTTCCTCCGGCAGATGGGCCAGCCATCGCTGTTTTCCGGAATTCGTGTCGACGGCTTGCACCGTATTATCGTCTTTCATTACAAAAACCGTGTCTATGGATGGCACGATTTTATATCCGAAACATTGGGGCGAATATTTCAGCTCCCAGAGCCTGGCGCCCGGGCGTTCCATCTTTGAGTAAATGAAAAAAAATGAGAGCCCGATCAATAAACAGATGCTTGCCGCAAGTCCTATGAGGGCGCCCAGCTTGAATTTCGATTTTCTGCGGTAGGCCGCAAACATATGGAGAGAGTCTTGCGCGATTTTCTGGGTCCAGCACTCGGCGCTGCAGATATGCTCGCCGCCGTAGTAACGGATGCAGTCCTTGCAGATAGGCCTGCCGCAGATGTCGCAATGCGCGGCTGCGGCAATAAATTGATGGTTGGCGCACGGAAGCTTGCGGCGAAAAAGTCTCTGTTCCTGTCGCTCTTCTGGCATCGCACGCGGTTTGCCTACGGGAGGCGGCCTTGAGGCGGAACTTATCCTTTTACGGAGCGGAGCCTGACGGTTAAGAGGGTGGCTCCGACTCGTAACAATTTATTCAAATCAATGGCAACCTGCCCCTGAACCTTGTGTTCGCGAAAAAAGGTCCCGTTTGTGCTCTTCAAATCAGTGAGGGTAAGCGAGTCGCCTTCCCTTTCAATCGTGGCATGATGCCTGGAAATAAGATGGTCATAGGGAAGATGGACGATGTTGTCACTCGCTCGACCGATCGTGATCGGGAATTCCCGGCATTCGATGATGCGACCGTCTTCCGGTCCGTTCATGATCTCGATCACAAACCTGCCTATTCTCCTGGAGGAAGATTTTGCAGCATTGACTGACTGAGCTTCATTCAGGGGTCCTTCATCCATCATGGCGAACTAACCTTGTGAGCAGGCGGCGATAAACTCGGTTACGGATTCTGAATCAATCACACCTTTCTGAGAATTCCCGGACAGTTTGGCGAAGATGCATGTGCGATCAAGCACCTCCAGCGCTCTTGCCGGAAACGCCGGCTCGGCGAAACGGCCGGAAAGCTCCATTACGGCTGCAAGAGCATCCGGTTCAATAGTGAACGAATGCTCCACTTCCAAGACATCTTTGGCGGCGGACAGGATTTCCATAACTGTCTCCGCGGACGGCTCTGACAGGTTGATCACGTCAAAATGGGAAAGTATTTCTTTCGACTCCATTTCGCACGATTCCACCCCTTCCGGAGTCGTCGTGGCCACAATAATAAGGTCATTTGAGTCGAGATAACTTGTCATGATTTCCGCAATAAAACCGATTCGAGCGCGCGCGCCTATTCCGATAAGCACATCGAGTCCTTCCACGGCGAGGATGCCATTGAATCCAATTACAGAGGTAATCAGATTCAGGAAAAGTTCCTCTCTCTGCTCGTCATCTTCGGTTACCGAAAGCAAGTCGGCTTTTCTCAGCTCGTACATTCCTCCGTAGGGTATGCCGTTATCCTGGCAGGTTTGCTCGAGGTGGCACTCGAGCTCGCGGACGAAGGCCTTTTTGCCGATGCCGGGCGGGCCATTCAGAATTACGCTTCTTCGGCTGTCGAGTATCGAATGAACCGCCGCCTGAAGCTCGTCTTTCCGGTTGATAAAAGGAATCGTGTCAGGAAGATATCTTGCACACACAAGTTTTCGGGCGCATTTGCCGAGGGGGGTATCGGGATCATTTGGGCAAAAAGCGGGAATTTTTTGTATGAATTCCTGTCGCAGGTAGTCGGCAGCGGCTTTTACGTCAATATTCATTTCTTTCAAAGCGCGAACAGGCACGTTTTTGCCTTCCTCGAGTATTGCGAGGAGCACATGTTGCGGAAGCATCCGTTCATGACCAAACTCGCGTTTGATGATTCGCGCCGATTTCATGATGTTCTTGTACCGTGGCGTCTTGATAATACCGTCCCAGTACCACGGTCCCTCGCCTTTCGGCAGGCGGTCAAACAATTCGGAGCGTATTTGAGGAGCGGTATATTGATCGCCAAAGCAGCTGACCACCAGGCTTTCTTCCTCGGCGAGCAGGCCCAGCATCATGTGCTCGACGCCAATGTAATAGTGGTTCAGCCTGCGCGACTCTTTCTTTGCAACTCCGCGGATCCGAGCTACTCTGGAAGCCGAGCCACCCTCCTCTTCGACCTCCAGCTTATGCGGCAACCTCCCCGAATCCAGCAACTGAGCAAGAAAATCGGCGATGTGGTCAAACGTTTGAAATCGGTTCTGCGGGTCTCTCGCCATGCATTTGAGGATGGTTTCTTCGAGCCACTGGGGGCAGGACCGGTTTCTCAGACGCGGGGCAACAGGTGCGACGGCAATGAATTCATGCAGAGGATCCTGCGTCTTTTTGACAACCGGCGGCGTAGTGCCCGTCGCCGCCTCATACATGATTGCGCCAAATGCATAGATATCGGTCAATTCATTTGCGGAGGCAGGGTCGCGGAGCTGTTCCGGCGCCAGATACTGTATTTCATTCTTGAACAAGCTCATATTTTTCGTCTTCGCAGCTTGATGGATGACAGGCGCAAAACCGATATCGGTTATCCTGACGTTCCCGTCATGGAGCAGGATCACCTGCGGGTTCAAGCCGCCGTGGATCACGCTGCCGCTCTGTTCGAAAAGGCTGGCGTTGTGGAGCACTTTCATTGCGCTGACCAACTGTTTCATCAAGGCGGCTGTTTGTTCCAACGGCAGCGCCTTGCCGGAAGCGGCATTGAATATGGTCGCCAGAGTCGGACCCGCGACATATTCAATAAAAATATGTGGAATCCCTCCGTATTCTTTGACCATGAAGGCTTTTACCGTTTCATCGCCTTCGCTGAGGCCGATCCAAATTTTAGCTTTTGCCTCAAATCGAATACGTGCGGATTCGTCCAGAAGGATCACATCGGAAAACCGCTTGACAAGAAAAGTGTTTCCCGAGATGCGGTCCTGAACCACATACTGGATCCACCAGCGGCTGACCAATTTTTCCAGCACCTGGTACTGGTTGTCAATCCACTGGCCGATATGAAACATGGAACCCCCGAGCATTTGCTTGCCATTCATAATTGGAGATTATAGTGCATAAACGGTTTCTTGTCAATGTCAATGGAAATATGAAATAGTTTTTCTGTTGTAAAAAAAAGCCGCGAAAAAGCCGGAAATCGCATTGACAAGGAAGAGAAACTGAACTACAATTGAATCATTATTTCTCGGGCGAGTTTCCAAGAATAATGGCAACAAAGCTTTTAAAGACAGATTTCCATACCCATACGGCCGAAGATCCGGAAGAGCCTATCCGCCATACCAGTTGCCAACTCATCGACAGAGCACATCTTCTCGGGTACGACGCTTTGAGCGTCACGAATCATAACGGCATTTGTTTCAACAGTTACCTGCGTGATTACGCCGCTGAGCGGGGCATCATTCTCATTCCGGGAGCGGAAATCACGGTTCACGGGAAACATGTGCTCATCGTAAATGCACAAGAGAAATTTCTTTCGGCGCGCACATTCGCGGACATAAAAAACCTGAAAAACCGATCCAACCTGGTGGTAGCTCCGCACCCATTCTTCCCCGGTCTCGCATCGTTGCTCTGGCACGTCCGCAAAAACATCGATCTTTTCGACGCGCTCGAATATTCCTGGTTCTTCAACGACAACATCAACTTCAATACCTTTGCAGTTAATGTGGCGTTGCGATATAATATGCCGCTTGTATGCTCCTCCGACTGCCATCATTTGCCGAACTTCGGTTCTGCTTATTCGCTCGTTGAAGCAGAGAAGGACACCGACGCTATTATCGATGCCGTCAAACGGGGACGTGTGCAGATCGCTGCGACACCGTTGAACTTAAGGAAGTTCACACGACACGGTGTCGAACACGTAGTCGATGTACTGTACGGAAGCCTGCGACATCTATGGAACGGTAAACGATGAGAAGATCCTTGCTTGTCCTGATGGCGATAACGCTTCTGCTGCCGGGATTTGCGACAAGAGCGGCTGCTTTTGAAGTCGAAAGATCGGCTCTCTTCTGTTTTTTGCACGAGGCCAAGCCGCTCGAAGAAGAAGCCATGAAAGCTTTGGAGGAAAAGGACTACGCGCTTGCCTTGCGGAAATATCGGGAGGCCCTAAACGCTTATGAGCGGATTTGGCAAGAGTATCCGAACCTGCCGGAAGAGCGGCCGCATGGGCTCGATCGGATGGTGGATGAATCGATTGCGACGTGCAAAACGGTCATCGAGGAAATCGAGGAACAGGGAGAAGCTCAGGACGAATTTTACCAGAAGCTCAACCAGTTAATCCGGGTCGATTTTGAAGGAAAAGACATTCAGAGCGTGGCGAAATCGTTGACTTTCCTTACCGATGTCAACATTATCGTCGACGACACGGTGTTTCGAGACGATAACAAGGTATTGGACCCTAAGATATCTCTGCGAGTCGACGAAGATACCTCATTGAGAAAGATAATCGTTCGCATTTGCGATCAGACCGGCCTCGCTTACTCGATTGAGACCGATCACGTCTTTATCAGCACGCGCGTCAAGTTGGACCGGCAGAAATAGAATCCGATCAGACGCGTTTTGATTTTTTCAAAGCATACCTGTATACTGAAGCTGGGTTTAATACAATGAGAAACCACTAAAGTGAGGTCTTTTTGAGCGAGCTCATCCAGCGGGCCGTCGAGTTGCCCTGGGCATATATAATGAGCACCCTCGTCATCCGCTTCGTCGGCGTCTTTATTGTCCTTGCCATCCTGATGATAGGCATGCAGCTTCTCGGAAGTATCGTGTCCCGGCTGGTGTCTCAGGAAGGGCGGCGAAAAAAGGAAGCGGAGCGTCAAAAGGAACCCGGTCTGGCCGAAGCGCCGGAATTAGAACTTGGAGAAGAGGAGATAGCGGCTGCAATCGGAGCCGCGATCGCATTTTCGATGGAATCGGGTCCATTCGTTCGGCCCATCCCGCGAGAGTCAACGAACAACGGGACGTGGGCTCTTGCAGGACGAATTGCACTGATGGGGCGCCGGCTTTCAGCCGGAACCCAAAAACGCACCCACTAGGAAAGAGGCAGCGGCACTTTGCTGGATTTTCCACCGATGTCCTCCTCGACGAGAAGCTTCACATCACTGAAATCGTTCCCTTGGCTGTTGCGATGAGCCGGAGATAATCTCGGGCCGTAGAGAAAATTGATTGCCGGATGATGAAAGATAAGCCAGGGGGGCGGGAAGAGAAGAAAAGCTCTTCCCGGCGCAGAAGCGTCCCGACCCGTTCCGCCCATTCCAGTGATATGCCGCGGTTCGCTGTTATCGGCGGCAGCCAAGCCTTTAGATTTCTCGACCAAAAGTCCGGTCGAAAAACGATCGGCCCGCTTCAGACACCCTTCGGAAAAAGTCAACCCGTTCACCTGATTCGTTCCAATGACTCTGATTATCTTTTTCTTTCACGCCATGGCGAAACCGGATACTCGGTTGCGGCTTCATTCGTGAATTACCGGGCGAACATATACGCGCTCAAAGACCTTGGGGTGAGACAGATCATTGCGTGGTCCGGACCTGGCGCGATAACAGTCGAATTCGCCATTGGACAATTCATCGTTATCGACGACATCATCGATGAGACCCGCCGCAGGCCGGCCACGTTTTATGAACACGGAGGACTGGGTTTCATACGCCAGAACCCGGTTTTCTGTCCCCACCTTCGCGGGTTGCTCGAACAAATCCTCGCAGATCTCGGCTTGAAATACGACGCGGGCGGCACCTATGTCTGCACGGAAGGACCCCGACTGGAAACGCCGGCGGAGATAAGAAAGTTTGCGGCATACGGCGCTCATCTTGTCGGGATGACTTTGGCGCCTGAAGTCTTCCTTGCGCGCGAATTGGAAATCTGTTATGCGGCTCTCTGCTATGTCACCAACTACGCAGAAGGCATTAGGAAAAAACCGTTTCGTCCGGGAATCCTTTTTGAAGGGTTAACAAGCGAAGCCGAATTTGAAGCCATTGAGGCAAGTGTCAAGGCGTTTCCGGCAATAGCGGGAATGATGGCGAAAGCGACTCGAAATTCGGAACCGACCTGCTCCTGTGCAAGCTTGATGCAGCGGTATCGAGACCGGGGAGTCATCGGCGAGAACTGGCGCGAATGGATTCGAACATGATCATCCGCTGCAAGCACCTGATTGACTGCTCCGGCCGCATTGAAGAAAATGTGTATCTGACGATTTCAGGCGGATATATTGCCGCCATGGATTGTGGAGACGCACCCGCCTTTCCGCCTGAAGAATGTATCGACTTGGGCGATGACAGCATCCTCATTCCCGGTCTGGTCAATGCGCATACTCATCTGGAACTGACGCTGGCGCAAAATTGCTTTCGACCACAGCCTCTCTTTACGAACTGGATCCGCACGATCATCAGCGTGACAAGCCAATGGGAGATCGACTATTTTTCGCAATCGCTCCGCGATGGAATCCAGCAGAGTGTGGCATGCGGAACCACTGCGGCCGGCGATATCATCCGGCAGGCGGACGGCGCCGCTTATTCTGAATTCCCCCTGCAGGGACGAGCGTATTACGAAGTTATCAACTTCGATTCCCATACGGCTGATAAAACAAGCGCTGCCTTAAAAAGAAATCTGGCGGAGCATCCGACAAACGGATGCATGCTGGCGGGGATATCACCCCACTCCCCCTATACGGTATCGGAAGAACTATTGCGGCAGTGCGTCTCACTGGGTCACAGCATCTCAGCCCCTCTTTGCATTCATTTGGGGGAAACCGTTCCCGAGCTCGAGTTCCTTCGGGAAGGCACCGGTGAGCTGAGGCGATTTCGAGAGGAATTGGGCATGCCGCCGGGATGGACACCCCCGAAAAAGACACCGGTCGAATATTTTCGGGATCTTGGGGGACTGGATCGGCCTGCCGTTCTGGTGCACTGCAATTATGCTGATGAGAATGATCTGAAGATTATCGCCGCATCGGGCTCTTCAGTTGTATTCTGTCCCAGGAGCCACCAGTATTTTCGCCATCGCCGGCATCCGGTGGAAGCCATGCTTCAATGGGGAATCAACGTGGCGATTGGGACGGACAGTCTCGCCAGCAGCCCATCGCTGAGCGTCCTCGACGAGATGAAGGCGCTGAGACGATCCTATTCGGGAGTATCATCGATTGATATTCTGAAGATGGCGACACTCAATGGATTAAGAGCGCTCTCGCTCCCTCATGAAGAAGAGTTGCTCCGGCCGGGCCGCCCCGCCGATATAACCGTCATACGAGTTGGCGCAGGAAAAGAAGAACAAGACAAAAGTCCGCTTGAGGCGATATTCGCCGACAGCTCGGGGGCATTTTTTTCACTCATAGGGGGGAAGATCGCATTGCGATCTGTCGAGCGGGAGGCGCGTAAGAATTAATGTTCCTGCCCCACATGAAAATCATCAATTACGTCGCTAGCGACGTAAGAGAGCGGTGTTATAGTATGGATGGAGAGCAAATCTTAAAGAAATTACATGCCGAACGAAACTAACCAATCAAATAGCAAGCCGGTCCCCAACCGTCTTAGAATGTTAGGAAAGAACTTGATGGGCGTTTTTCTCCCCCTGATAATCTGCATGTTATCCGCATGATTGGGGACTGACACATGAAAATTGTTTTTTTGCACCGAGATACCTATATTCTGCGTGGGTTTGCTCCGCCCTCGCACAGCGGACATTGTGGTTCTGCATGTGAGAAGGCGCAAGCATGGCAACTAAAGCAAAAAGAAGAAGGGAAAAACAATGAACATTTACGTGGGCAATCTCTCGTACGAGACGACCGAGGCCGATTTACAGCAGGCGTTTGAAGCCTACGGGCGGGTAGTAACCGCCAAAGTCATCCTCGACAAAGTGAGCGGCAAATCCAGAGGTTTCGGATTTGTTGAAATGTCGTCCAAAGAGGAAGGCGACGCAGCCATCAGCGGCCTGAACGGAAAGGACCTAAAGGGTCGCGCCATCGTCGCGAATGAGGCGCGTCCCCGCACGGAAGGTCGGCGTGAAGGAGGCTTCTCGCAAGACCGCAGGGGCGGCGGCCGTGGCGGTCGCGGTGGGGCCGGCGGAGGAGGCGGACGGAGGCAGAACAGCGAACGCTCAGGCAACAGGCGCTGGTAATTAGAACGATCTGCTCCGATTCAGGGTCTCACCCCTCGAAACATCGGCGAGACCAGGAAGGAGTATTCAACAAGGAAAGATTCCGCTGAAAAACTTTCTTTGCAGGGCGCGAAAGACGGTTCTTGTGGGTCGCCCACGTTGCGAATGAAGCGGCGGCCCGGCGCTATATGGGATGATCTCGTTTATCAGCGAAAAAGTTCGCGGCGGAGTCGGTGAATTGATAGAATTAATTTTCCGTTCGTTCGACTGCGTCTTCTGAAAGAGAGCCCATTCCCTCGCCACGCCGACGCGTTTGATGTGCTGGGCTGGGTGAGAAAAAGCGGGTATCCCGAATGGCATCACGCGGGGCGGACCTTGAAAAAGCATTGATGATTGCGGCATCGCGAGGCGCCGCGGAGGCGGTGAACATCCTTCTACAGAAGGGCGCCAATCCGAACGCGCGGGATGCCGCAAGCGGCGCAACTCCTCTGATCATTGCCGCTGCCGGCGGTCATGAGAAAGTTGCCCGCCTGTTGCTTGAAAAAAAAGCCGAAGTTGACGCCAGGGATCAGCAGACAGGCTATACCGCCTTAATGATTGCCGCAGCGAAAGGGCGCCAGGAATTCGCGAAAGCTCTGGTAGATGCGGGAGCAGATATCAATGCTGAAACCACAGATGGAACCACAGCACTCATGATCGCAGCGGCCAGCGGCCAGAAAGTGCTCGTTCAGTTTCTTTTAACGAATGGCGCCGACCCAACAAAGAAAAATGACTTGGGCCTCACCGCACTGCGATATGCTGAAGGAAAAGGTCAGGCGGAGATCGCACAGATTCTGAAACAAGCGGAAGCAACCGATTAAAAGACAAAAGCTGTTTTCGGAACCATCAGGGCGCTTTCAGGCCGAAAAGCTCTTCCGCATTGTCATGCAGTATGCCCTTTGCCGTCCAAACCGCGGATTCGAAATCAAGCACGTCCTCCTCGATCTTTTCCGCAAGCACGGCTGCCAGCGCTTCTTGCATCGTTGCGACCGCACCGTACGTTCCTTCGGCGCACGCACAATCGCCTCCCCACAAGATTTTCGAAGCGGGAACGCTGCAGAGCCACTCTTTGAGCGCTCTCTTGAAGGTCATCTCGGAAATGATCGGAAGCCAACACGTGTCGAGATAAACGTTAGGGAACATTAATGCCAGCGCACCAGTCTCGCCGGTGAAAGGAAACCCGCCATGAAAAAGGTCGAACCGAACCTCGGGAAACTGAAGAAAAACATCAGTCAGGAGGAGCGGATTCGTGTTTCCCAGTCGGTTTTTCCCCGCCGAAAGCAAGCCCGTATGTATCTGAACGGGCAACCGGTATTCGGCAGCCTTCTCGATTATCCGGAACATCATGAAATCCTGGAATGCCTTGATATCGCTTTCCGTTGTCTTCTCGTCCGGTAGCGCAAAAATGCGAAAGGCTTCATCTTGAGAGACCTGTTCAAAATATAATGTACGGTTGTAAGCGATTCCCACTTTCACGGCAATGGCGCCAAATGTTTGAGCCTCTTGAAAATGAGATTCAAGCAGGTCAAGATAATCGGTAAACGTCTTCACCGTGTTTGTATAATCATATTCGGAAACGCGAAGCGTAAAGATCGGCGCTCCCCTCTCGATCCAATCCTGCAGCAGGCGCCGGTGGCGCAACATCAGGAAGTTGTCCATTCGTATGACCGGCCGGATGAAATCATGCTCGATCGGCATGTACTCCATGTCTCTGAGGATGTATCGTATGTTGCATTTTTTCTGCAGCACCTGCTCGTACCAGTCCCGCCGGGCATACGCCGATTCGATGCTGTCTGATACTCGTTTCAGATTGCGGCGATCAAGCTCCTCTCCCTGCAAACCGTGAAGATCGCGAAATGCCCGGAATAATGAGCGATAGTAAGAGGTATTTCGCACTTTCCACAGAACCGGTATCACCTGGTCGAGCAAATTGTCGGTTTGGAAACCGCCCTGCACAAGCAGATTGGGATCGATGCCCACGGCCAGGAGCGAATCCTTCACGTATTCGATTTCCATGGCATGGATAATGTTGAATCCCATATCCGAGAGCATCTGCCGGTTCACCAGATGCTCATGCGTGTCGATGATCTTGATTTGCTGAATCTCTTCATGCAGTTCTTGCGCTAGTGTCATGGCTGCTTCCCTCGATTCCATCGGACTTCATTCAGCAGATTCGGCGGCCGTTTGCCTGAAAGCGCCTTGCGTATGTTTTCGGCCGCCATGAGCGCCATTTTCGTCCGGGTCTCCACCGACGCACTGCCGATGTGCGGCAACAGAACCGCGTTAGAAAGACCTTTCAAACCCGCTGCGAGAGCCGGCTCCTTCTCGTACACGTCGAGGCCGGCGCCCGCTATCTGTTTACTCTTGAGCGCTCGCACCAGCTCTTTTTCATCAATGATGGGGCCTCGCGATGTATTGATCAGGTAGGCCGAGGATTTCATCATGCCGAGTTGCTCCCGCGAGATGAGCCGGCGCGTTGTATCAGTGAGCGGAACATGCAGACTGATATAATCGGCCTCCCTCAGCAGCGTCTCGAGCGTAACAGGCCGCGCCTTCAGCCGCTCATATACCCGTGGAGATACCTCCATCTCATCGTAGAACAGTACCTTCATTTTAAAGCCGCGCGCGCGCCTTGCCAACGCCTGCCCGATCCTTCCGAATCCGATGATACCCAGGGTTTTCCCGTACACGTCAGTTCCAAGAAACAGCATCGGTCCCCAGCCCCTGAACTTGCCTTCGCGGGTGTAGCGATCGCTCTCGACCAGTCGCCGCGCGACTCCCAGAATGAGGGCCCATGCCAGATCGGCCGTCGTCTCGGTCAGCACGCCCGGAGTATTCGTGACCATGATGCCGCGCTCCGTGGCAGCCTTCAGATCAACGTTGTCGTAGCCGACAGCCATGTTGGCGACTATGCGGAGTTTCGGTGCGCCGGCCAAAAGATCGCCATCGATCTTATCGGTCAGCAGGCTCAACAGGCCATCAGCGTCTCTAAGCGCTTTCTTCAGTTCATTGCGGCGGAGAATTCTATCATCTGCATTCCTGATCACGCGGAAATGCTTCTCCAAAAGAGCAATAGCGGACGTGGGTATCGGCTGGCTAACGAATACTCGGGCTTTTTCTTCTCCGTGGTGCATGCTCAGCGACTCCTCCTCTGCCGGTGTTGATATCACACGTTATGCAATGCCGTGCCTGTCCAATCAAATAATCAGGCTTCCGCCTTTAGATGCAGGCGCTATTCATCCTGCTCTCCTCTAACCGCGTGGAGCGGGAACCAGGCTGATGAGTGTTTGGCCGGGCTTGGGGTTAGGCTGGGTATCGGCCGTGATCACCGTGAGCTCTCCATCAACGATTATGAAAAGCGGAATTGCCTCTTCTCCGTACAGTTTCCTGAAATCTTCATACCCGAATTCCTCGGTCAAACGGTTTCTCTTTATTGCTGCTCCCTCTCCAAATTGAACATCGAGTCTCTCATACGTTACGCCGGGGGCAAACAGATACCGACCAAAATCGGCAGCAGGGGGGCCATATTTCCATTCCTCCTTGGCCTCTTCATGAATGAGCTGATACACCTGGTCGCGCCCGAACCGCTCCCGCCCTTTCAGACAGGCCAGCGAATTGACTTCGTCATTGGGAGTGAGAGCGATAAGCCGCCGTATCCCGTCCAGCTCGGTTTCGCTAAAAAACCTGTCTGCAAGTATATTTGCGTGCATCGCGCTGAGACCGCTCATCCTGCACTGGTACACGTTCCGGCGATTCGTATCCACCAGCAGGACCTCGTATCCCTGGTCAACCAGCGTGCGGGCCATCTCTCGAGCCCACGTATGCGCGCCCGCCATGAGCACTCCCTGAGAATCGGCCTTCGATATCTTCAGCAGCCGCGCCATGGGAGCGGCGGTCAATCCATAAAGAGCGACCGTTCCGGCAACGACAAAAAATGTCAGCGGAACCAGGATATTCGCTTCACCGTATCCCGCCTCGGACAGCCGCAAAGCAAACACTGAGGAGACTGCAGCCGCAACGATTCCGCGAGGCGCCATCCACGAAAGAAACAGCCGCTCTCTCCAGCTTAACTCCGATCCCAGCGTCGAAAAGAAAACCGAAGCCGGACGCCCCACAACGACCAGCGCCGCAAGAAATGCGAGGCTTTCAATCCCCATTTCTGTAAACTGCCTCACTTGCATGCGGGCCGCGAGCAAGACAAACAGGCTCGATATCAGCAGCACGCGAAGATTCTCCTTGAACTCCACAATATGCTTGACGGGGACCTTTTTCTGATTGGCAAGAATCAGCCCCATCACCGTTGTCGCCAGCAGCCCCGATTCCGCTTGAATCGCGTTCGAGCCGACAAACACCGCAATAACAGCCATCAGTGATGCCGGGTTCTGAAGAAAATCCGGAATCCAGAATTTCCGCAGAAAGAGCAACAATACGAATGCCGCCACAATTCCGGCCAATCCCCCGGCAACCACCGTCTTCAGGAGTCCCAGGATAGCGACTCTCGCCAGCGGCTGAAGCTCCGTCTGGAGGATCACCTCGAATGTCAGAACCGCAAGCACGGCGCCTATCGGATCAACAAGGATTCCCTCCCACTTCAGGATCGAGCCCACCTGAGCTGACGGGCGCACATGCCGGAGAAGCGGAATGATAACAGTGGGGCCAGTTACCACGAGTATCGCGCCCAAGAGCACAGCTATCCCAAAATCCAGATCTAAAACCCGATATGCGGCGCTCGCGGCAATCGCCCACGTCACAATCACCCCTACGGACAAAAGATTGCGAACGACCCCTGCAATCTGCCGCAACTCCCGGAACTTGAGGCTCAGGCCTCCTTCAAACAGAATGATTCCGACCGAGAGCGAAACCAGCGGCGGCAGTAAATCGCCCAGAAGCTCGTCGGGATCGATAATTCCGGTCACCGGACCGGCTAAGAATCCCGCTATCAGCAAAAGCAAAATCGCCGGGAATCGAAGCCGCCACGCGAGCCATTGTGCGCCTATACCGAGCAGAAAAATGCATGCTATTCCGAACAAGATACTTTCATGCATGATTCACTCCACGGTGACCCCGACCGCTCAACCCTATCGATTTGGGCGGGTGTGCGGATACGGGCTGACTCGCTACGAATGCGAGAGAGTGTGAAAGGGTTCTCCCCGCAGATGCCGTCGTATTGAGCGAGTATAGCACGGAGATTTTCGGCGGTCAATTTGTTCACTGGACATAACATATAAGTCCTCCCGTCAAAAAAAACTGCAGATTTCTTAGGCTCGCCACTTTGAAGGGTTTTGAAACGCGGAGCGCGAAATGTGAAGTGGTCGCAAGCATATGAAGACGCTTTTCTTTGTCCTCTCCGCAAACAAGACCCCTCTCCTTCACTCGCCTTCCTCCTAGATTTGACAGGCGTTTACCCTGCTCGGTATATTGATTACGTTCAACACGCGCAAAAAACCCATTCGCGACTCCTCCGCAGAAAGGCAGGCCGCTGTTTTGAAGGAAGTCTTCACGATGTGGAAGTACACGAAGATGGTCGTCCTGGTCGCCGTGAGCGCCGCTTTCTACGCCGCATTGACCATCCCGCTGAAGGGTATCCCCATCATTCCCGGCTACACCGAGTTACGGCCCGGGGCGGTCGTCCCCGTTGTATTCGGCCTCTTGTTCGGGCCTGCCGGCGCGTGGGGAGCGGCATTCGGGAACGTGATCGGAGACTTCTTCGGGACTTTCGGCATTGGAACGATCTTCGGATTCTTCGGGAACTTCTTCTACGGATTTCTGGCTTATAAGGTTTGGACTCATATGGGACTGGCGCAATCAGCCGACGATTTGCAGATCAACTCCTGGAAAAAAGTGGTCAATTTCGGATTAGTGGTCGTCTTGAGCAGTCTCGCCTGCGGACTGATAATCGCATGGGGACTGGAGGGAGCGAAACTCGTCCCGTTCCTGCCGGTGGGTCCGATCATTTCCGTCAACAATATGATCGCCTGTCTCATTCTTGGGATTCCGCTCCTGGGACTGCTGCATGCCCGGTTGAACCGATGGGACTTGCTCTGGTCTGCAATCATGGAACAAGCTGATAACCCGCCAGGACCGACTCCAAAGCTAGGGACCGCGCTGGTATGGGGCGGCGTGCTCGGTGGTTTTATCACCGGAATCGCTCTCTCATTGGGAATCGGAGTCGCAATCATCCCACAAGTGGGCTCGGGGGCGCTCAGTCCCGTCGCGCTCGGTGTGGCGCCTTTTCTGATCATAGTACTCGTCGGCTCACTGCTCATTTAATGCGATCGTCCGCGCCAAAGATGCAACAGCCCTTGATCGACATACATTCGCTTTCCTTCCGATATCGACGTTCTCCTTCCCCTGTTCTAAAAGATATTAGCCTTCAAATCGATGAAGGTGAATTCGTCGTGCTCATGGGGCCGAACGAGGGGGGCAAATCGACATTCTGCTTTACACTGAATGGATTGATCCCGCACCTGATGAAGGGGGACTTCAAAGGCTCAGTCCGCGTGTGCGATATGGAGACGCACGAAAACTCCGTCAAGGATTTTTTCCCGCACGTGGGTCTCGTATTTCAGGATTTCGAGTCGCAGCTTTTTTCGACATCTGTCGAGTTGGAGATAGCATTCGGACCCGAAAACGCGGGAATATCCCGCGATGAAATCGGTCACAGAATCCAGTGGGCGCTCGAAATGACGGGTATTGAAGCCTTGCGCAGACGCCAGCCAGGCACGCTTTCCGGCGGACAAAAGCAGCTGCTGGCGATCGCGTCGGCGCTTTCGCTCCAGCCGAAAGTCCTCTGCTTCGACGAGCCGACAACCGATCTGGACCCGAAAAACAAGCGCCGCATTTTCTCGATTACGGAAAAACTCGCCGGGAAAGAGATCCTTATCATTGCCGAGCATGAGACCGAGGAGGCGCTGAAGGCCGATCGTATTCTGCTCATGCGCGGTGGTCGAATAGTTGCCGATGGTCCGCCCGCCGTCATCCTTCGAAACATTCCCCTGCTCGAACAGTGCAGCGTCATGCCGCTCCAGGTGACGGAATCATTCAATAAACTCGGCGCCGGTGAACTGCCGCTCACTGTAGAGGAGGCGCTCGATCTCTGGCAAAAACACGGCTTGCAGTTTCGTCGGCGCGCCCGCGAAATCCTTGCAGCCGCTGACCAAACGAGGGTTCGTCCTGTCGACCGGCTCCGGATCGAGGTAGAAGACGTTTCTTTCAGCTACGACGCTGGAATGAAGGCGCTCGACGGCGTGAGCCTCCAGGTAAAGGACGGCGAATTTATCGCAATCCTCGGGCAGAACGGGAGCGGCAAAACCACGCTCGCCAAACTGCTGAACGGCCTCCTGAAGCCCGGGCAAGGGAACGTGAGGGTCGGCGGAAGAAGCACCACGAATCTTTCAGCCGGTGTTCTTGCGCGGGAAGTCGGCTACGTGTTCCAGAACCCCGACCACCAGATTTTCAAGGAAACGATTCTGGAAGAGGTGCTCTTCGGCCCGCAGAACATGGGAATTGCGCCCGAGCAAGCCCGGCAGCAGGCGCACGATGCGCTCGAAACGGTCGGCCTGTGGGAGCGGCGGCTGGAAGACCCGTTCACACTCCCCAAAGGGCTCCGACAGAAAGTGGCGGTCGCTTCGGTGCTCGCAACAAGACCATCCATCATCGTCATGGATGAGCCGACCACCGGCTTGGATTACGGCGAGCTGAAACAGATGATGGGGCTCATCAAGCGACTCAACGACGCCGGACACACCATCATTATCATCACCCACTGTATCTGGATCGCGGCGCAGTATGCGCACAGAATCATCTTGATAAAAGCTGGAAAAATTGTCGCCGACGGACCGGCAAGAGAGATATTCGCCGACGAGAGCCTGCTTGCACGGGCCGACGTCAGGGCGCCGCAGATCGTCTCGTTCAGCAACCGCCTCGGCCTCACAATGCTTTCGGTCGAAGAGTTCCTGCAATGCGCGCAGCCGGTCATCAACCTGGATGCCGACCCCGACAACGCCGACTGGCTGAAAGTCTTGAGAAAGCAGCGGGAAGAAGGAAAATGAACCCGTACCTGTACGAAGAAAGGGAGACCATAATCCATCGACTCGACCCGCGAGTCAAATTGTTCCTCCTCATAGCCGCTTTCTTTATCATGCTGATCCCTTCCTTGCTCCCCTCGGCGCTTGGCTCGTTTGCATTGATCGCGGTCCATGCCTCGCTTGCGCGCGCATGGGATGCGATCAGGCGGCTGCGAAACTTCATTATCGTCATCACCATATTCACCATCATCCTCTGGATCATGATTCCGCGCGGTGAAGATATCCTGTGGCTCTTCATCAGGCGCGATTCGTTCATGCACGGCGTATTGGCGGCGGTCAAGATCGCCGGAATCCTGATTGCGGGCATGATCTTCCTGGTAACCACCCGAAACGAAGAGATAACCGCCGGCCTCGTCAGGCTCGGGGCGCCGTATGTGGCATGTTTCGCTTTTTCGCTGGCGCTCCGGCTGGTTCCCACTTTCGCGCAAACCGGCCTGACAGTCGCCGAGGCTCAGAAGAGCCGTGGACTTGAACTTCGGAAGGGCCCCCTCTGGCAGCGGATGAAGAACTATATTCCCCTCATGGCGCCCATTTTTCTTGTGTCGATCCGCAACGCGAATTTGATGGCGATGGCGCTCGAGGCGCGCGGGTTCGGCGCCCGCGGAAAGCGAACCTTCTATCTGCAGGTATGCATGAAACAGAGGGATTGGCTGGCCCTTGCCGTTGGCAGCCTCACCCTCCTCCTGCTCTTCGGAATTCATCTGGTGTAGCCGTCAGGGAGAATTCAAACCCGCTCCCCGCCTAATCCACAGTCAACACCGGATGCCTGAACGAAGAAAAGCGAACTGGAAATTTGATCACAGCAATTGATCTTTGCGCCCGCAGTCGCAAAAGAATCGGACGGCTGTCGAAAGGAATTTTCCTAGCGGCCGAGGAAGCGGTGGCGGATGGCTTTGCGCTTGAGGTCGGCGATTGCGCCGGTCGGATCGAGGTCTTTCGGGCAGACCTCCTGACACGAAAAAATGGTATGACAGCGCCAGATGCCGTGAAGCTGGTCGACCAGACGCAGGCGCTCCTTGAGCGCATTGTCGCGCGAATCGAGCACGAAGCGGTCAGCCCACAGCAGTGCGGCCGGCCCCAGGTATTCAGGGTCGGTTGCGGTCACGGTGCACGAGGAATGACAGCAGGCGCAGAGAATGCAATCAATCGACGGGATCATTTTTGAATGCTGGCCCTCCGTCTGCGGGCGCTCGCGGTCGGGCGGCGCGTCATCACCCGGCATCAGGAAAGGCTTTATATACTTGTACTTCGCGAAGAACGGCTCCATATCCACAACGAGATCGCGCAGCACCTTCAGATGCCCGAGCGGGCGAATCGTTATCGAATCGGATTTCAAGTCAGCCACCTGCGTTTCGCACGCGAGCCGATACTTGCCGTTGATATGCATGGCGCACGAGCCGCAGATACCCTCGCGGCACGAAGCGCGAAAGGCGAGCGAGCCGTCCAGTTTGTCCTGGATGTAGTACAACGACTCCAGCACCGTCAGTCCCTTTTTGAACGCGGGGACTGTGTACGTATCGAACCGGGGGCCGGCGTCGTTCGCCGGATCAAACCTGAAGATTTTAAACGTTAAATCCGCCACTTTTTCTCTTCCTTGTTAATACAGAGGAACCAGCGCTGTGCTGCTCGCCGTCAATCCAAGGTTCTCGTTATTCTTTCGGGAACGGCCGCCCGCGCCGTCTCTAATACTTCCTTTCCTTCGGCTCCCAATAGCCAAGCGTGACGTCCTTGTAATCCAACCGGGGCCCCTCAGGAGTAAAATAGGCAAGCGTATGTTGGAGGAATTTTTCGTCGTTGCGCGCCGGGAAATCGCGCCGGAATTGCGATCCGCGGCTCTCCTCTCGCGCGAGCGCGCCGACAATCACAGTTTCGGCAACATCAATGCTCCCCTTCAACTCGATGGTTGAGGCAAGATCATAATTGTACGGCCCGCCCGTGTACCGCAAGCGCACCTTCTTATAACGGTCCCTCAGTTCCCTGATCTTCCTTTGCGCGTCGGAAAGACTTTCCTTCGTCCGAAAGATGCCGACCTTGTCGGTCATCATCCGTTGCATCTCTTCTTTCAGGTTCGATGGATTCTCGCCCCCGTCGGAATTCATCAGCGCCTTCAGCTTCTTTTCTTCCTGCGCAAGCGCATCTTCCAGCGTCTTGTCGCCGGCGCCAAGGTCGGTCTTTCCAAAAACGTAGTTGCTCATGTGCTCGCCGGCGATCTTGCCAAAAACGATCGTCTCCAGCAGCGAGTTGCCGCCGAGTCGGTTCGCTCCATGGACGCTCACACATGAGGCCTCGCCCGCAGCATAGAATCCTTTGGCTGGGGAGGCGCCGTCGGAGTTGACGTCGATGCCGCCCATGGTGTAGTGCTGGCCCGGCTGCACCGGTATCGGCTCATGAACGGGATCGATGCCGAGGAATTTGCGGCAGATTTCGCGAATGGCCGGCAGTCGCGCGGCAATCCGTTCTTCACCAAGATGTCGAAGATCGAGATTGACGTACGCGTTCTCGAATGCGCGTCCCTCGAGGATTTCGGTGGTGATGTTTCTCGACACGATATCGCGCGGAGCGACCTCCATGCCCTTGCGGCTGTCGGGATAGTTGGCAAGGAAGCGCTCGTTTCTCTTATTCGTCAGATAACCGCCTTCGCCGCGGCAGCCTTCGGTCATGAGGATGTTCGAGCCGTACAGCGTCGTCGGATGGAATTGGATAAACTCCATGTCTTTCAGCGGAATCCCCGCCCAGAAAGGCACCGCCATCCCCATGCCCGTATTGATCATTGCATTCGTCGAATTAGTATACAGGCGCCCGCAACCGCCGGTCGCGAACAAAACGGCATCGGCCTTGAACGCCTCGAGCTTGCCCGTGGCTAGTTCCAGCGCGATGACGCCGCGGCAGACACCACCTTCGATTACGAGTGAAGTAACCAGCCACTCGTTGTAAATCTTCAGTTCGCCTCGCTCGGCCGCCTGCTCGTACTTCACTATTTGCTCGAACAGCGTGTGAATCAGCATGTGGCCCGTCTTGTCGGCCGCGAAACAGGTTCGCGGAAAACCGGCGCCCCCGAATGGACGCTGCGCAATCTTTCCGTTCGGCGTGCGGCTGAACGGACACCCCCAATGTTCCATCTCGATGATTCTCTCGGCGGCATCCTTCGCCATTCTGACGGCGGCATCCTGATCCGCAAGGTAATCGCTCCCCTTGACGGTATCGAAGGCGTGCCGCTCCCACGAGTCGTGCGCTCCGCGGGGATGGTTGCCGAGCGGGGCGTTGATGCCCCCTTGTGCGGCCACCGAATGGGACCGGATCGGGTAGACTTTCGAGAGAATGGCGACGCGCAGGTTGTGCATGTTCACCTCGAGCGCAGCGCGCAAACCAGCCAACCCGCCGCCGACTACAACGACATCATGATATTGCATCCCATGATCCTGAAATTTGCCCGAATGATCACCCACGCTCAGCGAAAATTCGGATATTCCGCTCGCGTATCAGTGCTCGAAAAACATCCGCGGGATGTAGACGTACAGACTGTACAGAAGCGCAAGCATCGTGAGCGCGCCGGCGACGTAAAAGAGCTGCCGGCGGGCGCGCGTCGCCCGAAAAAAATCCACCCACGTGATGCGGATGCCGTTGAACATGTGGAAAGCGACGCCAAGGATGATGAGTATTTCAAGCCAGTGCAGCCGCTGCGCCGCCTCGGTCGCCTTATTGTAACCCTCGGCGCCGTACAACAGCGCGAAACTGTTCACGAAAACGTGGGGAATCAGATACACAGCCATCAGAATCCCCGTCAATCGATGGAGCCCGAAGGACGGCTGCCCTTCATGCCGGTTAAGAAAAAAATCTTTCATCCACTTCACAACAGGGCCCCCTATTGGACGAATGGAATCAGCACGAATATGCCGTAGACGACCCAGCCGACGGCAAGAGCAAACAATCCCCAGCCGATGCCGACCCTCCACTTCCTCGATGGATTGAAATCAAGGACAATGCCCCATAGTCCATTGAATCCATGGTAGAAGGAGACAAACAGAAGGGATAGATCGAACGCGAGCCACCAGCCGCTATGCAGCCGTTCCGAAACCCACTCGAACGTGACACTTCGAGTGACGAAATGGGTGACGATGACGTGAACTATCAACCCGAAGACGAGGTAAACTCCAGTAACTCTTTGAAAAAGCCAGCCCCAAAGCCCGCGCTGGGCAGCCATCAGCTTCTCCTCGATGCGAAAACGGGGTAATATAAAGCGGGAAATTGAGAATGTCTCAATTAACATACCAAACAGCAATTGGTTTGTCAAGTAACATGATAAGCTGACGACTCCGTCTTTTGACCCGCTTGAAAAATCCGGAATCAGGATGTACAGTAGAGGCCGCACCTGGATCGCGATAATTTGGATCAACAACAGGAACACGTGCGCCATGACAATAGAATTCAAGAAGTACGTGAGAGTCACCAGGTTTCTTGATCCATCCATGGGATTCCAAGAGAACGAGCGCCCGACCGAGATACGGGTGGACCCGCTGACCGGTCAGACCTCGCGGGTGCTGTTTTTCCCGATCAGGGTGCTCCCGAAGCCCGACCTGAAAGAGGTTGTCGAGCGCTCGCTCGAATTCGGATGCCCGTTCTGCCCGCAGATGCTGGAGATGGTCACTCCGAAGTTCCCTCCCGATATCACCGGCGCTGAACGCATCAAGCGGGGCAGCGCCGTGATTTTCCCGAACATGTTTCCGTATGACACGTACAGTGCGGTTGCGATCTTTTCGGAGGAGCATTTCAAGCCGCTGACTGATTTTTCGCCCGAGCTCTTGCGTGATGGCTTTTGCGTCTCTCAGGACTTCCTGGCGGCCTCGAATCAGGCGGTGAAGGTCGCGCGCCTGTTCAATTCAATCAATTGGAATTACATGCCGCTTGCGGGCGGGTCGATCATTCACCCCCACCTGCAGGTGATTGCGGGCGAATCGGGCACTAATTACCACGCGGCGGTGCATGAAGCGAGCGCCGAGTACGCGAGGCGCAACGGCAGCAGCTACTGGTTGGACCTGATCGAGGAAGAAGCGAGGCTGGGCCAACGGTTTCTTGCAAGAACGGGCTCGGTCAGTTGGCTCACCAGTTTCTCGCCCAAAGGATTCATCGACATTATGGCCGTTTTTGAGAGGGCGGTTTCCATCATGGACATCACGGATTCCGATTGGCTTGATTTTTCGCGGGGATTGTCCGCCGCGATGAAATTTCTCGACAGCAGGGGCTTCTACAGCTTTAACATGGCGATTTATTCCGGCTTCGGCGAGGACCATTTCAAGGTTTACGCGAAACTGATTCCGCGCGTGTTGCTGCCGCCAATGAATACAAGCGATATCAACTACTTCAATACGCTGCATAACGAGGTACTCTCAATTTTCAAACCTGAAGATATCTGTGCCGAGGCCCGCGCTTTCTTTAACGAATCGAGGTGATACAATGCAGAAACTACCCACCAGCATAACGACAGTTGGGCAGATGCTCGAGTATTGGGCTATGGAGGCTCCCACGAAACCGGCTCTCTATTTCCGCGACGAGGTGGTTACCTTCTCCGAGTTGAACAGGCTGTCGAACCGCTACGCAAACGTTCTCAGTCAACTCGGGGTGGGACCGGGCGACCGCGTCTGCATCTTCTGCCCGAACCGCCTCGAATTCCTGTATTCCTATTTCGGCCTGATCAAGATCGGCGCAATGATGGTCTCGCTCAGCGTCATGCTCAAGGCGGACGAGGCCAAGTACATCATTGACGACGCCCGCGCGAAAATGATTATCACGACCGAATACCTGTACCCGGTGATCGAGCCGATTAAGGATCAATTGGAGACGATCGAGCATATCCTCTACCTGGATGATAACCCGCCTGCCGGCGTGACGGTGCTGCCGCCACTCGTGGAGAGGGCTGCCGACGAATTTCACACGCGCGAGTTCGATCCCGACTCGGTCGCCTGCATCATCTATACATCGGGAACAACCGGCAGGCCGAAGGGAGCGATGCTGACCCACAACAACCTTCTGCACAATTACGAGTCAGCCAATATTCTCTTGAAAACAACTTCCGAGGACGTGCTGCTGGTGCCGGGTCTTCCCCTGTTCCACCTGTTGGCTCAGATCTGTGTCATGGCGGCTCTGTACGGCGGAGTGCCGAGCGTGCTCATGGAATTTTTCGTTCCGCAGATGGTGCTTGAAAACATCGCGCGCTACAAAGCGAACTCGTTCTCCGGCGTCCCGACAATGTTCGCGCTTCTTTTGAACGACCCCGAAATCGATAATTACGATCTCAGTTCGCTGCGCATCTGCTTTTGCTCGTCGGCCCCACTATCGCTTTCGCTGCTCAGGCGCTTCGAGGAGCGGACCGGCGCAATCATCACGGAAGGATACGGCTTGACGGAGGCGACCGCGCTCGTGACCTCGAATCCGATCGACGGTCAGCGGAAACCGGGATCAGTCGGCGTGCCGATCCGTTGTGAGGTGCGCGTGGTCGACGAGAAGGATCGGGACATGCCGGTGGGAGAAGTGGGCGAAATCATTATCCGCGGCAAGAACGTGATGAAGGGATACTACAACAATCAGAAGGCGACGGCCGAGACCATGCGCAACGGCTGGCTTCACACCGGCGACATGGGCAACTTCGATTCCGACGGCTACCTCTATGTGGTGGATCGAAAGAAGGACCTCATCATCACCGGCGGATATAACATTTATCCGGCCGAAATCGAGAATGTGCTGTATAAACATCCTGCGGTTGCGATGGCGACAGTCATCGGCGTGCCCGACGAGATCAAGGGCGAGATCGCCAAAGCATACGTCGTCCTGAAGGAGGGCCAGACCGTAACCGAGAAAGAAATCATCGATTTCTGCAGGGAACGAATAGCAAAATACAAGGCGCCGCGGGCCGTCGAGTTCAGAGAGACGCTGCCGACAACGCCGACAGGCAAAATCCTGAAACGCGAGTTGCGAAACCAGGTGCTCGGGCGACGGAAAAAGGAGACATCATAAAAGCGGCCGGCCGCCGCACACGCGTCAGAGAGGAGCGAAACATCAATGCCGAAAAGAAAGAAGGCAGAATTCCTGTTCAAGACCTGCGATTGCGGAAGAAAATGGAAGACAAGGAACGAATTCCTTCAAGACAAGTCAGTGAAAATAGCCGGTTATCAGCCGGATTTCATCAACGGAACATATAACCACTTCCTGTTTCAGCATCGGGCGAAAGGGTGCGGCGGATTCCTGGCTGTGCGCGCCTCCGACTTCGCCGACCTCCGCGAGGAACCATGCTCGGCACACTTGTGCACCGGACACGAAAACTGTCCCGGCTACTGCATGAATACGCTCGACCTGCGCGTCTGCTCCGTCGCATGCCGCAATGCCGCCGATAGACAGGTCGCATCGAAACTTGGAAACCGGCGGCTCATGCGGGCCCTCTTCCCTGCCATCGAGCCGGATGTCGACGCGAAGCCCGCCAAACAGAAAGCGCGCTCACACTCTTGAACTGAGACAACGGACGCGGCGCTTATTCCTGCTTGCCGTCCGCCACCATTCGCACCACGTCCATTGCGGTCACGAGTCCGACGACTTTCCCATCTCGCAAAACCGGGATGCGGTGGATGCTCCGGTCGTACATCAAACTCATTTTGGACACTTTGGGCTTGGGTTTGGTCAAAAATCTGCAAAAACCCCTTATTTTTTGGGGGTTCGATTTTCCGGAAGTCGAAATGTAGT